>JBFEXY010000145.1:0-6350 GCA_041562415.1 Woeseiaceae bacterium | reverse complement strand
ATCCCGGCCAGCAGCGATACACGAACGAGCTTGGACAAGCCCCAGCTCACCAGGGCCCCCAGCGACACGATGACGGCGAACAGGAAAATCCGGCCGAACCAGACCTGCATCTCTTCGGAGTCGAGCCAGCCCGCCATCGCCTTGCCCAGCGCCGGGCCGAGATATAGCGCCGCCCATATCGCGAACAACAGCGCCGCGATTGCGATCGCTTCCTTCACGAAACCGCGCAGCAGACCGATGATCACCGAGACGATGATCGCGATAACGATAATTATGTCGATAACCGGCATCAGCGATGTCGAGGGGTTCGGGCGCAGCTCGAAGCAGGATGGGAGGAAATTCTAACAGAACGTAAACGCGGTGCACCTCGAATCAGGGATGCGGCACCACCTGCCCCTTGTGGCCCGCCTTCGCGAGCTTTTCGGCGATCGCCTCTGCGCTCTCGCGATCCTTCTGCGGTCCGATGCGAACGCGGTGCAGCTGGCCGCTCGCCGTCGACAGCTGGCTCAGAAAAGCTGCAAACCCCTGTTTTCGAAGGTCCGCAGCGAGCCGCTCCGCATTTTGCTGGTTGGTGAAACTCCCGAGCTGTACAGCCCACATTCCTGTCGGCGAGTCGGCTGGTACCGCCGCCTGCTGCGCTGCCGGCTCCGAAGGCGCAGGTTTCTCCTCAGGTTCGGGCCGGGGTTCCGGGTCCGGTTGCGCGTTTTGGGCCGTCTGCTCCGGCTCCGGCTGCGGAGTCTTCGCAACGGCAACCGAAACGGGGGCTGGAGTCGGTACCGGCTCATCCCTGTCGCGCGCCAGCACCACCGTGCGCGTTTCACCGTCGGCCGCCTGTCCGGGCAGAGGCACGCGCTCGCTCACGATATCGCCGCTCTCCGGCGGTCCGTCGAGAAAAACCGGCACGACGAGCACGACAAAAACGACGAGCACAGCCGCGCCAATGATTCGTTCTTTCAAAGCTCGATCCATTTTCGGCAGGTCAGTTCCCAAGCGGGTGGCAGTATATATCAGTCGCGCGCCGAGAGGCGCTCGAGAAACGGGCCCACGGTATAGAACGATCCGGTCACGAGCACCCGGCCGCCGGACCCGGCAATTGCGCCAGCATTTTCGACGGCTGCGTCGATGCTGTCCGCAATAAGGCAGGCCTTGCCGGCCTCGTTAGCGATCCGCCGTGCCAGCTCGGCTCCATCGATCGCACGCTGGCTAACCGCCGTCACTGCAATCCATGCGTCCACCTGCGTCGCAAGCGGTCTCACGATGCCCTCCACGTCCTTGTCGTCAAGAATACCGACGATCGCAACGTCGAACCGCTCCTCACTTTGCTGCAGACTCGCGGCCAGGGCCTCTGCCGCGGCGGGATTGTGGGCGACGTCTAACAACCACTCCTGTTCCCGCTCGATAGTCTGCATGCGCCCGGGCAGGCGCAGACGGGTGAACGCACGGTTGACCCGCTCCGGGACGAGTACCTGCTCGAGTCCGAGCGCCTCGACCAGTGCCAACGCGCCCGCAGCATTTTGCAGCTGCTTCGGTCCACGCAGCGACGGCACCGCAAGATCAGGGAGCTCGAGGTCGTGGCCGCGCCAGGCCCAGCGGCCGTCCCGGGCTGCCGTCCAGGTGAAATCGCGTCCGGCGAGTATTAGCCGCGCGCCGAGCTTTTGCGCATGTTCGGCCACCGAAGCCGGCATGCTCTTGTCTGCAAACACCACGGGCTTGCCGGCGCGCATGATGCCGGCTTTCTCGTAACCGATGCTTTCGACGTCGTGACCCAGCCAGTCGCAGTGATCAAGCGACACGTTGGTGATGAGCGAGGCGTCCGGGTCCACGGCATTGACCGCGTCGAGGCGGCCACCAAGCCCGACCTCCAGAATAGCCGTGTCGACGCCCGCGGCCTCGAATACGGCAAGCGCCGCCAGCGTGCCGAATTCGAAGTAGGTCAACGGAACACCGCCACGGGCCGCCTCCACCCGCTCGAATGCGGCAACGATCACCTCGTCCGACGCCGCATCACCATTGATGGCAATGCGTTCGTTGTAGTGCATAACGTGCGGCGACGTATACGTCCCGATGACACCTTGCCCGGACAACAGTGCGCGCAGCATCTCGACACTGGAGCCCTTGCCGTTGGTACCGCCGACGTGGATGACTCGTGCAGGACGCACGAGCGCCATGCGCGCGAGCACATCAGCTACGCGCTCGAGGCCGAGATCGATTTCCCTGGGGGACAGGGTCTCGAGACGACGCAGCCAGTCAGGCAGCGGCAAGCCGGCCGGTGACATGGCCGTCAGTCAGTCTCGAGAGGGCTCGGGCGATGTTCGAACTTGGCCAGCAAATCGGCAATCTGCTCGCGCATCTCGCGACGGTCCACGATCATATCGAGTGCGCCGTGGTCGAGCAGGAACTCGCTGCGCTGAAAGCCCTCGGGCAGTGTCTGCCGCACGGTCTGTTCGATCACGCGCGGGCCGGCAAAACCGATCAGCGCATCCGGCTCGGCGATATTGACGTCGCCCAGCATTGCGAGACTGGCAGAAACACCGCCCGTCGTCGGATCCGTAAGGACCGAGATGTACGGCACTCTTTTCTGGCCGAGCTGCGCGAGTGCCGCGGAGGTCTTCGCCATCTGCAGCAATGAGAACAGTGCCTCCTGCATACGCGCGCCGCCGCTCGCCGCAAACGAGATCAGCGGCATGCCGTTCTCTCCTGCGTGCCTCGCGGCGCGCGAAAAACGCTCACCGACGACCGACCCCATGGAACCACCCATGAACGCAAATTCGAAAGCGCAGACCACGACAGGGCGTCCGAGCAAGGTACCGGTGGCCGCAACCAGTGCATCTTTCTCGCCGGTCTTTTTCTGGGCCTGGACAAGACGGTCGCGGTATCGCTTGCTGTCTCGGAATCTCAAAGGGTCTTCCGGCTCCAGGTTGGCGAACAGCTCCTGCTCGGAGTCCGGATCGAGAAATGCATCGAGCCGTCGCCGCGCCCCAATGCGCATGTGGAAGTGGCACTTCGGACAGACCTGCAGGTTGCGTTCCAGTTCGTTACGGTACAGCTGCGCATCGCAGCGGGCGCACTTGATCCATACACCTTCGGGCACCGAGCGCGTGCGCTTTTCCGTGCTGATGCGCGAGGGCATCAATTTTTCGAACCAGCTCATGAGCGCATCATATCCAAATTCCGTTACTGCCCCAATTCGAACGGCGCAGGAATGCCGAGCGCATCCGGATAGAGGACGCGCACCAGGGTGAGGCCGTGAGGCGGCGCCGCCATTCCCGCGCGGGTTCGGTCGCGGCCGGCCAGCACCCGCGCCAAACAGTTAACATCCTCGTCGCCGCGACCGATGGCGACCAGCGTCCCGGTGATATTGCGCACCATATGTTGCAGGAAGGCATTGGCCTCGATGTCGAGCAGGACCCAGTCGCCATTTCTCGTAACGCGGATATCCGTGACCTGCCTTATCGCGTTTGATGCCTGGCAGCCCGCCGCGCGGAAAGCCGAGAAATCGTGCTCGCCCAGGAGTGCCTGCGCCGCATCGTGCATACGCCGATGATCAAGATCCTGGTGCACCCACCAGGCGCGGCGCCGATACAGTGCCGAACGCACCAGCCGATTGAGGATGCAGTAACGATAACGCCTCGCCGTAGCCGAGAAACGAGCATGGAATTCATCGTCGACGGGCTTCACCCAGGTCACGCATATGTCATCGGGAAGGTTGGTGTTCGCACCCAGCAACCAGCCTCGCTCGCTGCGCGCGGCCGCGGTATCGAAATGCGCCACCTGCCCGCTCGCGTGCACGCCGGTATCAGTGCGTCCCGCGCAGGTCACTTCGACAGGCTCGTCCGCGACCTTTGCCAGTGCCTGCTCCAGCCGCTCCTGCACGCCGAGGCCGGTGCGCTGGCGCTGCCACCCGTTATACGCGGTACCGTCGTATTCGATGCCAATGGCGATACGCATTTGCGGAGAGGGCATTGCGCCGCTTACGAGCGGCGCGCTTCGTTAGCCGGGCAGCGATTCCAGCAGTTGCTGCGCCTGCTGACGCTGCGATTCGTCACCTTCGTCGAGCACCTCTTCGAGGATGCTGCGTGCGCCGCCAGGATCGCCCATATCCACATAGGCACGCGCAAGATCGAGTTTAGTGCCCACCTCGGTCATTGTGCGTGCTTCATGAAGATCGTCGCTCATGTCGTCCGGCGACAATGACATTGTCGGCACTTCGGAGGTCTCGTCGGACTCTTCGAAGCCCGGGCGGACGTGTTCCACGGTCGCATCGTCGCGCGGCATGTCCACAGTGTCGCCCATCTCGCTTACTTTGAGTGCCGCAGTCAGATCGTCGAGGTCGAGATCGACATCCGTGCTTGCCACCGCGGGCATCTCGCCGGTCTCGTCGAGGTCCATGTTGCCGGTAAAGACATCCGGCGGCAGCGCTTCGGTCTTTGCGAAATCGAAATCGGCATCCTCGTTGAGTGTGCGCGAAAGCATCGTCTCGTCGTCTTCGTCTGCGCCACCGTAATCGTCGTCGTCGAGGGACGCGAGTAACGTTTCGGCCTCGTCGGAGATGACATCCTCGTCTTCATCCGCATCCGTAATCGTTTCGACGGCAAAATCCTCGGGAAGAATCTGCGTCCGGCCCGTGGCTTCGAGCAGGCTCTCGTCGAAGTCGACTTCGGTGTCATCACCGACCTGCTGCATCAGCGGGTTCTGGCCGGTCTCATCGGCAGCCAGCCTCATCTCCGAGGTCTCGGATAACATTTCATCGATATCGAGCTTCTCGTTGAAGCTGGTGTCGTCGGATTCGAATCTCTCGCGCACCCCGGTAGAGTCAAGATCGATTTCGGGATTTCTACCGGTGGCCTCGGCACTGTCCTCCAGCGCCTCGTTCAGACTCGTGTCGTCGAGTATCTTCTGGCTCGCCGTGATGTCGTCATCCGATTCGTCCAGATCGTCCAGATCGTCGAGGTCGTCGAGATCGTCGAGATCGTCCAGCGAAGCGACTTCGGTCTCGGCAAGCGAGTCAACGTCAAGACCCAGTTCGTCGAGATTGATTTCGGCGGTTTCTTCCGGAGATGGTGCTGTCTCGACAGCCGGTTCTTCCACTACGTCCGGAATCGACGGCAGCTCGGAGGTCGCGTCGAAACCGGAGAACTGCTCCTCGATGGTCGGCGTATCCCCGGCCGAATCGGCGCCTTGCAGTTCCGCGGTAGTGTCTTTTCCAGGCTCCTCGGCCGAGAAATCGAAATCGACTTCGTCGCTTTCTGCAGCCGCCGTTTCTTCGGCAGGCTCCTCGTCGAAAACGAAGTCAACGCCCTCGTCATCACCTGCCGTCGAACCCGCGCTTTCTTCGGCGCCGCTCAGGTCGATAACCTGTTCCGCCGTATCCTCAGCTGCCGTGAACTCGAACACATCTTCGTCATCGCCGCCGCCACCGAGGTCGATGACTTCGTCGCCACCTTCTTCACTAGCGCCGAAATCCATGTCCAGGGCGCTGCCTTCGTCGGCTTCTGCCTCGAATGCAAGGTCTACGGCTTTCGTCGCGCCGGCGACACCCGCTCCTGCGAACAACACATCGTCAGCAGCGATTTGCTGGCCCATGATGACGATCTTGTCCCAGTCGCCGCCTTCGTCGTCACCCCCAACCTGCTGGACGCGGCGTGCCGCATCAACGAATGCGTCGCGGTTACCCCACACGAAGTAGATTTCGCAAAGCTTGGTCAGCAGGTCCAGCCTGTCAGCTTCGGCCTCGAGGGCACCATTGATCAGGTCGGCGGCCTGGTCGTAGAGGCCATAGGCCATGTGGAAATCGGCCTCGGCAATCGGGTCACTTTGATCGAGGTTGACGGCAGTCTCGCTGCTGAAAGTATCCTCCATCGAGGCAAAAGCGCCGATTTCCGTGGTCTGTCCGCCGACATCCTGCTCCGGACCCAGTGCGTCGAGCGTGTCCTCGTCCAGCCCCCGGATGCCCGAGTCCTGTTCGACCACGACGATCGATTCGTCATCGCGCGAGGGCGCTCGCAGCGCTTCAGTGGACGCCAGGGCCGTATCCTCGAGATCGGGTGCGGACATGCCGGCGCTGGTCCACTCTTCATCGTCCGCATCGCGGCCGCGGCGCAAGAACCACAAGAGCACGACACCGGCGAGGATCAGGGCACCCGTAATAATCAGGACCCACGTATTTGTGGCTATGCCGATTATCTTGTCGAGCAGCGACGGTTCGGTACGGGCCGGCGCCGAAATCACGTTGCTCGGCGGTCGAATCGCTGTGTCGGCTTCCTCCTCCGCCGTGTCCGCCACTTCGGCATCTTCGGGTTCAGCGAGAAGTTCGTCTTCGGCCGCAAGTTCGTCCTCGGCCATTTCGGTCT
>JBFEXY010000144.1:0-6378 GCA_041562415.1 Woeseiaceae bacterium | reverse complement strand
CGTGATCATCACGACGTTCCTGCTGCTCGCGCTGACCGGCCTGCCACTCAAGTTCCACGACATGCCATGGGCGCAGACGCTGATCGGGATGCTCGGCGGCATCGACTTTGCTCGCGTGATTCACCGTCTCGCGGCGATCGGTACCTTCGGCTACATGGCGTTCCATGTCGGCAACGTGTTCATCCGCTGGCTGGTCCGCAAGGAGCCGGGGATGTTCTGGGGACCGAATTCCATGACGCCGCAGCCGCAGGATGTGCGCTCTTTCCTCGGCAATATCCGTTACTTCCTGTACCTCGGCGACAGGCCTGTTGGCGACCGCTGGACCTACTGGGAGAAATTCGACTACCTCGCGGTATTCTGGGGTGTCGTAATTATCGGCCTGTCCGGCCTGATGCTGTGGTTCCCGGATTTCTTCACGCGCTTCCTGCCGGGCTGGACGCTGAACGCGGCTCACGTCATCCACAGCGACGAGGCGTTGCTGGCGACCGGATTTATTTTCATTTTCCATTTCTTCCATACGCACCTGCGCCCGGAGAGTTTCCCGATGGATCTCGTGGTATTCACGGGCAAGATGCCGCTGCACCGTTTCAAGGCCGAACGGCCGCTCGAGTACCAGCGACTGGTCGATAACAATGAACTGGAGGACTACCTCGTCGATCCGCCGACACAGGCGGAAAGCCTCACTGCCTATATTTGGGGCACGATCTTCCTTACCATCGGGATCGCACTGGCGATCGGTATAATCTGGGCATTGCTCAGTCACTGACCAGAACACGAAATAACGCCGGCCAACGACGCACTCGAGGATTGCCATGTTCAAAGACTTTCTAGCTTCCATTACCCATAACGTGATCAGCCTGATCGGGACCGCGCTTGCCGTAGCGAGCCTGGTGCTGATGGCTTGTCTGTTCGCGATGGAGCAGTTCGGGTTCGAAGGTGGTCCGTACATCGGAATACTGACGTACATGATCCTGCCCATGTTCTTCATCATCGGCCTGCTGCTGATCCCGATCGGCGCGCTGCTGTACCGGCGCAAGCTACGGCGACTGCACGGCGACGAGGCCATGGCGGCGATGCCGGTCTTCGATTTAAACAAGCCGGCGACGCAGCGTTGGACGCTGATATTCCTCGGTGCAACGATGCTGAACATCGTTATTCTCGCGAGCGCCACGTACAAGGGCGTGCACTACATGGAAAGCATCGAGTTCTGCGGGATGGCGTGTCACACGGTCATGCAGCCGGAGCACACGGCGCATCAGCGCTCACCCCATTCTCGCGTTGCCTGCGCCGAGTGCCATATCGGCCCCGGCGCCGACTGGTTCGTCAAGTCGAAGCTCGATGGCGCCTGGCAGCTCGTGGCAGTCACATTCGACCTGTATCCACGCCCGGTCCCCACCCCGCTGCACGAATTACGCCCGGCGCGCGACACCTGCGAGCAATGTCACTGGCCGACGAAGCACATCGGCGACAAGCTCCGCGTCATCAAGCATTACAGGGAAGATGAGGCCAACACGGAGCTGACCACGGCGCTCGTCATGAAGGTCGGTGGGGTCGAGGGCACCGGCGGCACCGGCATCCACTGGCACGTTAACCCGGACTTCGAAATACGTTACCGATCCGACGAGAGCCGCGAAGAAATTTACGAGGTGGAGATGACGCGTGCGGACGGGAGCGTGGTGACCTATGCAGACCGCAAGGCGCCGGAAGAAGGGGGCATGTGGCGCACCATGGACTGTGTCGACTGCCACAACCGGCCCAGCCACATCTACGAGCCGGCGCACGTAGAGGTTGACCGGGTTATCAACGAGGGTCGCGTCGACCGGTCGTTGCCGTTTGTGAAGCGCGAGGCCGTTCGTATCGTCGACGCGGAATTCGAAAGCCATGAAGCCGCTCGTGAAGGCATCCGCGAGCAACTCCACGCCTGGTACAAGGAAAACTATCCGGAGATCGCCAGCGAGAAAGCGGATGCGATCGACGAAGCGGCGGAAGCGCTCGGCGATATTTACAGCGTGAACGTATTCCCGCAGATGAAGGTCTGGTGGGACACCTACCCGAACCACATCGGCCATGAGCAATCCGACGGATGTGCCCGCTGCCACAATCGCAGGATGAGAACGGCCGATCGCGAACAGATCAGCGACGACTGCGATACGTGTCACCTGGTCCTGGCGGAAGAAGAAGAGAATCCCGATCTCGTAACCATGTTGCAATCAGAATGAACACGATAAGCCCGACGACCACCGCGAAACGCCAACTCACCTACGAAGTCATCAGCGGTGGCAGCGGGCTTTTTCTGGCTCTGTTCATGTGGGGCCACATGGTGCTGGTCGGCTCGATATTGACCGGTGAGCGCGGCTTCAACTGGCTGGCGACGATGCTGGAGGACTACTACATCGCACAGCCGACGGTAGCGGCAATACTCGTCCTGTTCCTGGTGCATGCCGTGCTGGCCAGCCGCAAGATCCCCGCGCAGCTGCGGGAGCGCAAGAAGATGCTCGAACTCGGCAAGGGACTGAATCGCTCGGGGCGGGAGAAAGTGCCAAGCGCGAGTCCGTTCTCGCCGTTCCATCCGCACACCGAATCCCTGCTCTGGATCTGGCAGGTTCGTACCGGAATGATCATCCTCGTCCTCGGCAGTTTTCACATCATCCTGCTCGCCATGGACGTGTTGACGGAACTCTGGGGCACCCGGGTCGGGATCGAGGCGGTGACGACCATGGAGCGCGTGCAGAGTGGCCTGTGGTTGCCATACGCGATTCTCCTCGTCTGCGTCGAATTCCATGCGAGCATCGGGCTGTACAGGCTCGCCACCAAGTGGGGAGCGGGTGCGATGCTCTCGCGCACGGCAATACACCATATCGAGCGGGTACTGCTGTGGTTCTTCCTTGGTCTCGGCGTCGTCGTGCTGCTCGTGCTGGCGGGCGTGATTACGCCGCCGCTGGCATTTCTCCTTGGAGGTGGCTCATGAGCGGCTCACTCGTCAGCACCGACGTGCTGGTCATCGGCGGCGGACTGGCCGGTGAACGCGCCGCGATCGAGGCGGCTGCCGCAGGCCACAAGGTCCTGATTCTCTCGCTTGTACCGCCGCGGCGCAGCCACAGCTGCGCAGCCCAGGGCGGCATGCAGGCCTCTTTAGGCAACTGCGTGAAGGCCGACGGCGACAACGCGACGCTGCATTTCCTCGACACTGTGCGCGGCTCCGACTGGGGCGCCGACCAGGAAGTTGCACGCATATTCGCCGAGGAAGCACGGATCGCCGTACGCGAACTGGCGCACTTCGGCGTGCCCTGGACGCGGGTACGGGGTGGCAAGAACAGTTATTTCATCAAGGGTGAGCGCGTCGAGATCGAAGAGTCGATCGAGAATGACGGCCTCATCATGCATCGTGACTTCGGCGGCACGGCCAAGTGGCGGGCCTGCTACGCGGCTGCCGGCACGGGCCATGCCGTGCTGTATGCCGTGGACAGCGAGGTTGTAAAGCTCGGCGTCGAGGTTCGCGACCGGACCGAAGCGGTGGAACTCATCCACGACGGATCACGATGCTGGGGTGCCGTTGCCCGCTGCCTGCGCACCGGCGAGCACTACCCGATCCTTGCGAAAGCGACGGTCATTGCAACGGGCGGCTACGGCCGCATCTACGGCCAGTTCACGACCAACGCCACGATCAACGAGGGTATGGGTGCGGCTATCGCGCTCAATACCGGCGTCGTGCCGCTGGGCAACATGGAGGCCGTGCAGTTTCATCCGACCGGACTTATACCGAGCGGCATCCTGCTCACCGAGGGTTGCCGCGGCGACGGCGGCTACCTGCTCAATAAGGACCTGCACCGCTTCATGGTGGAACTGGAGCCGCACAAGCAGGAGCTTGCGAGCCGCGACGTTGTCTCCCGCCACATGGCGCAACAGATGCGCGATGGCAAGGGCGTCGAGACGCCGTATGGACCGCACCTGTGGCTCGACATCCGTCACCTCGGCGAGGAGCACGTGACAACGAAACTGCGCGAGGTCTTCGACATTACGCGCGACTTCGTCGGTCTGCATCCGGCTCACGACCTCATCCCGGTGCGGCCGACGCAGCACTATTCGATGGGCGGCGTGCGGGTGAACAAGGATGGCCAGGCCTACAACCTGGCAGGGCTGTTTGCTGCGGGTGAAGCGGCGTGCTGGGACATGCACGGCTTCAACCGTCTCGGTGGTAACAGCCTGGCCGAGACGATCGTCGCAGGGCGTATCGTAGGTCGCAGCGTCGCCGCCCATGCAGAGGGCTTTTCACTCGACGCGAAGACCGGTCTGGCTTTCGAAGCCACCCACCACGCAGAAGCGCAGGCCGAAGGCTGGCTCGGACGCAGCGGTGATGGCCCGGGCGTTTATGAGCTGCGTGACGCCATGGCGACGACGATGATGGACAAGGTCGGCATCTTCAGGACGGGCGACGAGCTGCAGGAAGGCGTCGACGAGCTGCGCACCTTGCTCCACGAATGCGACCGTGCCGTGTTGCGATCGAAAGCGCCTGGCATGAACCCGGAACTGACGTTTGCACTCCGCTTGAAGAACATGATGCGGCTGGCGCTTGTCACGACAGAAGGCGCACTGGCGAGAACCGAGAGCCGCGGCGCGCATTACCGGACCGACTATCCACTGCGCAACGATGCAGAGTGGTTGAATCGCACGCTGGTTCGCTGGCCCGTCGATGCGCCGGAGCCGAATTACAGCTACGAGCCGGTGGGTCTTATCGATCTTCCGCCGGGACATCGTGGCTATGGTAGCGACGAGCGCATCGAGCTGACCGTGTCCGTCGAAGAATACAATGCGGATGTCGATGAGAAGCAGCGTGAGCATGGCAAGCTCGACACGGTCGATCCGATCGGCACGCGGATTCAGTGGGGTGCGTGGGAGCAGGCGGTATGACGGACAAGACAACACAGGCCGGGCGGCGACTCCGCTTCGAGATCTTCCGTTACAACCCGGAGGACCCGGATTCCAGGCCGCACATGCAGACGTTCGAACTCGACGAAACGCCGTACATGTCTATCTTCATCGCGCTCAACGAGATTCGCGAAAAACATGACCCAAGCCTGCAGTTCGATTTTGCCTGCCGTGCGGCCATCTGCGGGTCCTGCGGCATGATGGTCAACGGCCGGCCGGCGCTGGGTTGCCGCACGCTCACCTCCGATCTCCCGGAAGTGATCAAGCTGCACCCGTTGCCTGTCTTCAAGCTTGTCGGCGACCTGTCCGTCGATACCGGAACCTGGTTCCGGGAAATGGTGGAGAAGACCGAGGGCTGGATTCACGCACAGGAGGCGTTCGACCCGGATGCGCAGGAAGCGCGTATGGACGACGACACGGCTGCGGCCATTTACGAGAACGACCGCTGTATCGAATGTGGTTGTTGCGTCGCTTCCTGCGGGGCTGCGAATGTCAACGAAGACTTTCTCGGTCCCGCCGGGCTGAATCGTGTCGCGCGATTCGCGATGGACCCCCGCGACGAACGCGACGACAACGACTGGTTCGAGGTTGTCTCGAACCAGGATGGCGTATTCGGCTGCATCGGGCTGATGGCATGCCACGACATATGTCCAAAGGAGCTGCCACTTCTCGAGGTGTATGCGTACCTGCGCCGTAAAGCGCTGTCTTCGGCAATTACCAACCGCGACTGATTTGCCACCAACCCCCTGAACCGCTGTTCATACGGCTTGCACGGCCGTTCGTTGTGATCCCAAGTAAAAGTAATGATACGGATTCTACGTATTGTGGAGGCGTCTGCAGGTACGTATCCATATACCGGGGGGACAAACTCAAAAAGCATTTTTTTTAATTTCGCAGCCCTGTCTGTTCGGGGGGGAGAAGCGAAGATGAAATGGCACGTCCTACGCCCGCTGTGGCTGGCTATCGGATTGGTAGTTGTAATCCTTATAGCCCGACAGTTCATGGTCCCTGAAGACTTTGGGGTTCACGGCGATAGTTTTACCTACAACTTCTATCGGCTGAGCAACGTACAGGAATGGAAGGACTTTCCCGTCAAGCACCAGGGGCGCGAGAGCTGCGTCGAATGTCACGAGGAAAATGTCACGACGCTCAACGCATCGCCACACGCACCCATCGAGTGCGAGAATTGTCACGGCCCCTCGGTCGGTCACCCTGATGATGTTGAGTTACTGCCGATTGAGCGGGCGCGGGAACATTGCCTGCGCTGCCACGCTTCTCTCGATTATCCGAACCACGCTCGTTCCGAGCTTCCGAACGTCCGGGACCGGACCCACAAGCGGCGCAGGGAGTGCGTGACCTGTCACTATCCGCACGATCCCAGGGAGAAACCAGAATGAGCTGTTCACGAAGAGACTTCCTGAAGCAGGCCTGCGGCGGAACGCTGGCGAGCGT
>JBFEXY010000143.1:0-6380 GCA_041562415.1 Woeseiaceae bacterium | reverse complement strand
TGCTCGCCCAGGGCATGCTGCCGCCCGACATCCTCAAGGAAGCCGTCATGAACGAGTTCGTCCCCTCGCAGCGCAAGCTGTGAGACGGGCGCCGGGTGCAGCGCTATACTTTTGGGATGAGCCACGATATTGCCTGCTTTCGCTGCGGCGCTTCTCTTGCGTCATTGTCCCTGCCGCTGTCGCGCAGGGACGAGTGCCCCGAGTGCAGTGCGCACCTGCACGTGTGCCGCATGTGCCGCCACTTCGATCCGGTCGCAGTGCGCCAGTGCCTCGAGGACGATGCCGAAGACGTCGTCGACAAGGAGCGCCTGAATTTCTGCGAGTGGTTCATCCCGAGCGAGAACGCTTTCGACCCCGCGGCGAAGGCGGCGGCTGACAAGGCGCAACAGTCGCTGGACGCATTGTTCGGAGACGCTGAAGCGGCTGCCGAGGGCCCCGATTCGTCGCTCAGCGAGGCCGAGAAGCTGTTCCGGTCGTGAGCCGGGAGGCAGGCAGTCCATGAGCATGGACCGCAGGCGCTTTATCGGCCTGTCGGCCGCGTGTGCAGCCGCGCCGCTGGTTTCGGCCTGCGGCAGCTACGAAAAAGTTCCGGCACCGGGGGTGCCGCGCAGTGACTTCAACGAGGATTCGACCGCCGAGCAGGTTACCGAAGGCATCGACCTGTCCGGCAAGATCGCCGTTGTTACCGGCTGCACGTCCGGAATCGGTTTCGAGACGATGCGTGTACTGGCGCTTCGCGGCGCCTGGGTCATCGGCACGAGCCGGTCCCTGGCGCGTGCCGAAGATGCATGCAAGCGCGTAATCGGCAAGACGACACCGTTGCAGCTCGAACTCTCCGATTTCGACTCCGTCGTGCGCTGCGCCGAGACGATACGGGCGCTGAACTCGCCCGTGGACATGCTGATTCTCAACGCGGGCTATCGGGGTGGGGGCAACAAACGGACCCTGATTGACGGCGTCGAAAAGCACCTCCTTGTGAATCACCTTGGCCATTTCGTGCTCGTAAACCGTCTGCTCGACCGCTTGTTCTTTGCCTGGCAGGGCCGAATCGTGGTCGTCGCCAGTCGGGCGGCCTATCGCAGCGGGCCGGAGACCGGTATTCGCTTCGACGACCTTACATTGAAGAGTGAATACAGTGACTCGCTGGCTTACGGGCATTCCAAGCTTGCCAATGTCCTTTTTTCGCTCGAACTCGGCAAGTTGCTGAAGGGTACGCGTATCACATCCAATGCATTGCATCCCGGCCTGATAAACACGGAGATCGATCGCAACGTCAATTCTTTCATGCAGTTCGGTTTCGGCGTCCTGGCGGCCCTGCGTGGGAAGTCGGTGGAAGCGGGCGCGGCCACGTCGTGTTTCGTGGCCACAAGTCCGCTGCTCGGATCGACCAGCGGGCGTTACTTCGAAGACTGCAACGCGATCGAAGTCGGGAACAGCCACCTTCAGGATATGACCATGGCCGACAGACTGTGGGTCGTATCCGAGGAACTGACTCGAGACTACCTCGTAAAGCACGAACGTCCGGACTGGAACGATTTTGAGAACGGGCTGCGCAGGACCGGGAAGGATGACGGGTGACGGCGGCCAGTGAGAAAGCGCTCGTCGTACTCTCGGGCGGGCAGGACTCGACGACCTGCCTGCACTGGGCGATCGATCGCTTCGGCCGTACCAACGTATCGAGCATTACATTCGATTACGGCCAGAAGCATCGCATCGAACTGGAATGTGCGCGGGAGGTCGCGGCCGCGGCCGGCGTAGCGAACATCTGTTTGCCTATCGACACGTTTACCGCGCTCGGCGGCGACGCTCTGACCGACATGGCGATCCCGGTTAGCGACGAGGCTGACCAGGAAACCGAATTGCCAGTGACCTTCGTGGCAGGCCGCAACCTGATCTTCCTGACCTTTGCCGCCGCGCATGCGTACCGGCACGGCATACAGCATATCGTGACCGGCGTGGCGCAAACGGACTACAGCGGTTACCCCGACTGCCGCGAGGAGACCATGGCGGCATTGCAGAGGGCGATCACCCTGGGCATGGACCGAGAATTCACGATTCACACGCCGCTGATGCATCGTTCCAAGAAGGAAACCGTGGAGCTGGCCGTGCGGCTCGGTGTGCTGGAAGCGATGGCGTTGACGCACACCTGCTACAACGGCCTGCGGCCACCCTGCGGCGAATGCCAGGCCTGCCGCCTGCGTGCCAGGGGCTTTGCAGAAGCAGGTGTGCAGGACCCCTTGCTCGATACCCGATGACATACTCGGTCCGGGAAATCTATTACACGCTGCAAGGCGAGGGCGCCCGTACGGGACGTCCCGCGGTGTTCCTGCGTTTTGCCGGCTGCAACCTGTGGTCGGGCCGCGAACACCACCGTGCGGAGGCCGTGTGCAGGTTCTGCGACACCGAGTTTGTCGGTACCGGCGGTCCGGGCGGAGGCAAATTCGAGACGGCCGCCGCGCTTGTCGACGCGGTGGTCGCGGCCTGGCCGGTTTCGGCGTCGCATCGGGATCGGTACGTGGTGTGTACCGGCGGTGAGCCGTTGCTGCAGCTCGACGAAGGGCTGATCGATGGTCTGCACCGCGCCGGCTTCGAGGTCGGCGTCGAGACGAACGGCACGATCGCGGCTCCAGCGGGCATCGACTGGCTTTGCGTCAGCCCGAAAGGCAACGCCCCGCTCGAGCAAAGGTCGGGCGACGAACTGAAGCTCGTCTATCCACAAGTCGAGGACGAGGCGCAGCCGGAACGGTTCGAGTTACTTGAATTCAGGCATTTTTATCTGCAGCCGCTGGACGACGAGAAACGTGATGCAAATACCAGGGCCACGATCGATTATTGTCTGGCGCATCCCGGCTGGAAGCTCAGCCTGCAGACGCACAAGATCCTGGGTATAGACTAGGAGCAGGAAGCTGGCGGCATGGTCAGGCAGCTTCTTCGTGACTCTCCTGGCGCCATTCGACGACGTTCAATTCGATGAATACGAAGGCGACGAGCCACAGCAATGCGTCCCACCAGTCGACGAAATCGCCGGTGACCATCCATGCGATGAGGGCGATACCCAGGACCGAGTAAAGGACGACCTTCGCCACGGTGCTCAGGTAAAGCGCAATGCCTTCGAAACGGTTCTTTTCCTGCAAGCGCACGTCGATTTCGAGGACGAGGACAACGAGCAGCCAGACGCCGGCATTCACGACGTCGACCAGGGCGAGGAATTGAATTCCGGCGAGACCGGGCTCGTCGACGACAGCGGCCACCCCATCGAAACGGACGAATAGGCCGAGGTCGCTGAGGGAGGCGCAATTGGCAGCCGTGATTGCCGCGTACTCGCCGAAGGTCGTGGCGTAAGACCAGTTCTGGCCCACGAGCGAACACAGGTCGGTCACACCGCTGAGCATCGAGGTCTGGAAGACGTACATCGCGTCTTCGATATAACCGTAAAACGCAAAGATGATGAACAGGTAGCACGTGGCCCGCAGCGCATGGAGCGATACCCTGACCGTGGGCGTCCAGTGGCGGTCCTCGAGCACATAGGTTTCGAGTTCGAACATCAGCAGCAGGATCACCCAGGCTATGGTGTCTATGGTGGCTGCGTATGCCTTGAATATCTCGCTGCCCGGTATGCCCTGCGGGTATTCGAGGCGCGCCGCAAGCCACTCCTCGCCGAAAAACACGAAGACGTTTATTGTTAGCAGCGCATAAATCGAGTACTTGAAAAGCTGGTACAGGACTCTGCCGTTGATCTTCAAGCAGTGGTTCCTCCGGATACGCTGCCCGTTGCAGGGCCGCCGGCGGTCATTGTGACCGATTTCGGCATAAACTAGACAAACCCATGAGTACAAGCAATCGGTTGCGCAAATTTGTCTCCGATCGTGATTGACGCAGCTGGTTCGCTGTTGTCATCACGTTCATCTGGATCGGCGGCGGCCTGTCATACCAGCGCACGATCGACTACATGCCGGACGACTTCAAGCCTCCGCAACAGGCGCCCGGCGAGGATCAGTTCTGCGCGCCCGCGTCATTGTCGTCATCGACGTCGGCGTAGTAGATCCAGATATTCTCCTCGCCGGTCAGCAGTTCGATGTATTTGGGGTGGACGAATATGTTCTCGCGGCCCGACTTGATTTCCTTGAGCACGCCCAGGTCGCAAAGCTGTTTGAGGTAGACGGAGGCAGTCTGGCGCTTCGCAATGTCCGCGTCGACGAGGTTCCCGATACGGCAATAGGGTTGTTTGAACAGCAGCTCCACGAGCTCCCACGAGTAGATCTTGGGCAGGCTCTGCTGCACGTATCTCGCCGTGTGGACCATGAGTTCGCGGATTGCCTTGATTTTCTCCGTCGTCCATACGCAGGTCTCTTCCACACCCTCGAGGATAAACTTGACCCAGGGCTCCCATTGCTGCTTGTGGGTGACATCTTTCAGGAGCAGGTAGTACGCGGCCTTGTTGCTGATGATAAAGCGGCTCAGGTAAAGGATCGGCGAGTCGAGCAGGCCCTGCTCGACCAGGAACACGATGTTTAGAATGCGGCCGGTGCGACCGTTACCGTCCGCGAACGGATGGATGGCTTCGAACTGGTAGTGTTGCACCGCCATGCGCACGAGCGGGTCGATATCGGTGCTTTTTTGCATGAATTCCGCCCAGTTATCGAGCATCTTCTGCAGGCGTTTTTGCCCGACCGGGGGCGTGTAGATGACCTCCCCGGAGGCGCGATTCTTCAGCGTTGTTCCAGATTCTGCTCGAAGATCAAGATCTACACCTTTGATAATACTAACAATTTGTATAGCCATATCGGTGGTCAGCATACGCCGCCTGACCATCTTGGTGCCCTCGTATAACGCCGTGCGGTAGCGCAGTGCCTCTTTCGTCGCGGCATCGGCCTTGTCTTCTGCGATGTCCGCGAACTCGAACAGCTTGTCGGTGGTGGTGACGATGTTTTCGATCTCTGAACTGGCGCGCGCCTCCAGCAGCGGCAGGGCATTCACGAGCACGGCGGAGTTCGGGATCAGTTCGGCAGCCTGCTTCAGCTCTGCAAGGGCGACCCTGGCCGCGATGCATTGTTTGAGGATCTCCTTCGTCTCGATAAGCTCGACCGGCGGCGGCAACGGCGGGAGGTCGTTGTAGGGCAGTTTAGGGTCGAATTCGGTCATGGCGGGCGCCTCCGGTAGAGCCTTATGTAAAACAAAACGTCGTTTTATGACAAATATGTCGAAAAAAATAAAAAAAATCGACATATTTGTGAGTCATGTCGATTCCATCGACACGGTTTTTGTATATGTCGATATTTTCAGGAAATTTCGACATATCTTTCCGAGTTGTCGATCGAATCGATACGTTTCGCGGATATGTCGATTTATCTGACATTTTTCGACATATTTTCAGTATAGGTCGATCGAATCGACACGAATGTGACGCAGGTGGAGAAAACCGCGTCGCGGTCCTGCGACATCGTGACAGCGCAGGGCAGGGTCCCTATCCTTGGGACACAACCACCGAAGAGATCGCTATGGGCAAACTACGTCTCGCTGGCTGTATTCCTGCATTCGCACTGCTGCTTTCCGGCTGCGGTGGGAGCAGTGGCGACGGGCCGGCGCTTTCACCGCCACCGACGTCTCCACCGCCACCGACGTCTCCACCACCACCGACGTCTCCACCACCACCGACGTCTCCACCACCACCGGCGGCGGCGCCCCAGGTCGAGCTGCAGCAGGTTTTTGCCAATCTCGCTCCGGCACCGTCAGCGCCGGTGTCACTGCAGCAGGCACCGGGCGATGCGACGCGCTGGTTCATCGTCGAACAGGCGGGCAGGATACGCGCGTTCGCGAACGATGACGGCGCGACGGCTACGTTGACCTTCCTGGATATTTCGGCGCGGGTAATCTCCGGCGGGGAACGCGGCCTGCTCGGCCTGGCGTTCCATCCCGATTTCCCCAATACGCCGGAGGTCTTTGTTTCGTACACCGGGGCGCCGGACCTGACGTCTTACGTATCGCGATTTTCCAGTGCGGACAGCGGGCAAACGCTGGATGGCGCGAGCGAGGAGGTCATCCTCTCGGTGCCGCAGGATTTCTCCAACCACAATGGCGGCAACATCGTGTTCGGACCGGATGGGTTCCTGTATGTCGGCTTCGGTGACGGTGGCAGCGGCGGCGATCCGCTGGACCGCGCCCAGGACAACACCAACCTGCTCGGCACCATGGTCCGGATAGACGTCGACGGCGGTATTCCTTATGCGATTCCGGCGGCTGACCCGGGCAATCCTTTCGCCGCGAACCAGACCTGTCCTCAGGGCTTCACCGTGGGCGGGGAGGCGTGTCCGGAAATATTCGCCTGGGGCCTGCGCAATCCGTGGCGCTTCAGTTTTGACCGCCAGGCCGGTGATCTCTGG
>JBFEXY010000142.1:0-6450 GCA_041562415.1 Woeseiaceae bacterium | reverse complement strand
GCGTTTCAGGAACAGGTGGCCCGGAACCAGGCTCGCGAGCTCCAACAAGGCCCGGAACGGTTCCGCAATAGCGTAGCCGAGAGCAGGCGGTTTCGCCCGGGTGCCGTGCCTGTCGTCTTCGGATGCCATTCAGCAGGTCTGGCGAAGGTCGATCACGTGCCTATTTTACGCTTCGGCCGTGCCCCGCTGAGACAGGGACAGTACGTATTGAATACGGGTTCTGTTTGGGTCATCGTAAATTCGCGGCCTTGTCGGCGGCCCAAGCCGCACACGGAGACGGCCCAGTGCAACCGTATGAACATTTTACCCGGGAAATTGCCGCAGGCATGCGCGGCAAGACGACCGGAGCGTTCTTCGATTTCGACGGCACCATCATAGCGACACACTCGGTCAAGGACATGTTCCTTGAGCGCTTGAAGAACGGTGAGATCACCAGCCAGGAGCTCTTCGACCTCGGTGACATGGTTACCCGCTACCTGCTGAACGTCAGCGGTTTCGAGGAAGCGCTCGTGACCGCGGTCGGGAATCTCAAAGGCATGCCCGAGCGGGAGCTAGTCGAACTCGGCGAGAAAGTAACGCGTGATCATCTCGCCGCGGAGATCTTTCCCGAGGTTCGGGCGATGATCGCGGCTCACGAACAGCAGGGGCACACGGTTGTCATCGTGAGTTCGGCGACGCGTTACCAGATCGAGCCGATCGCCAGAATAC
The DNA here is from genome assembly GCA_041562415.1 of Woeseiaceae bacterium. GTDB lineage: Bacteria > Pseudomonadota > Gammaproteobacteria > Steroidobacterales > Woeseiaceae > UBA1847. The sequence continues at coordinate 5,742 of JBFEXY010000142.1, read as the reverse complement.
TCGGTGTAGAACACATCCTTTGCACGGAACTCGAGCTCCAGGACGGCCGGCTGACCGGCAGGGTGCGTGGCGAACCCTGCTTCGGTGACAACAAGCTGCTGGCAGCCCGGGACTTCGCCAGGAAGCAGCGCATCAGGCTGTTCAGAAGCTACTTCTATGCCAACGGCATCGAGGACCTGCCACTTCTCGAAGCGGTTGGTCACCCCGTCACCGTCAACCCGGACGGCAAGCTCGCGGCGGTTACACGCGAAAACGGCTGGCGGGCCGTTCACCTCGAAAGCCGCGGCACCGTCGGTGTGGGCGACGTCGTACGCAGCCTGCTCGTTTACGGAACGGCACTGCCCCTGCTTGCGGCCGGATTGCCGATGCGCGCGCTGGGCGCTTCGGAACGTGAGGCGACGAACATCTCTCTGAGCGCATGGACGAGCGTCGCGTCCGCAATTGCAAGGCTGAAGTTGCTCATCGACGGGGAAGAACATCTCTGGTCGCACCGGCCGGCTGTTTTCATCTTCAATCACCAGAGCGCAGTCGACGTGCTGATTACCGCGCGCATGCTCCGCGAGGACGTCATCGGCGTCGCGAAGAAGGAGATCAAGCACCAGTTGCCGATGGGGATTGTGTTTACCTACACGGGCGCGGTGTTTATCGACCGTGAGCACGTCGGCGATCCGCGGCTGGCGCTGAAGCCGGCCGTCGACGCGCTGAGGGCCGGCCGCTCCGTGGTGATCGCGCCTGAAGGCACGCGCAGTCGTGATGGCAAGCTCGGGTCGTTCAAGCTGGGCGCATTCCACATGGCGAGGCAGGCGGGCGTGCCGATCGTGCCCATCATCATTCATAACGCCCAGGATGCGCTGCCGTACAAGGGAATCGTCGTTCACCCGGCAGAGGTCAAGGTCACGGTATTACCGCCGCAGCCAACGGGCAAATGGAGGCTCGCCGACGTCGAGTCGCAGGCAGGGCGAATTCGCGAGATGTACCTCGATGCGCTGGGCCAGCGCAAGCAGGCCGTCACCGCGTAGCACAGGACCATGATGCAGAGAACCGAATCTACCCGCGTTGCATCGATCGACGAGCGAGAAGTCTTCAGGGACGAGCGCTTTATCGCCGCGCTTCGGGAACTCGCCGAGCGCCAGGAGTGCAGTTACGCGGACGTTGAAAAACATGCCCGAGACTGCCTTGATGAACTGGCCGTGCGTCCGGCCGATCGCTACCTGGACTGGGTCGCCGCGCTCGCACAGTTCATGTACACGCGCAGTTTCGAGCCGGAATTCGACGTCAATACCGAGGCGCTGCAGGAACTCAAGGAACTGTCACGAACGCACCCGATGGTATTCCTGTGGTCACACAAGTCGCACCTGGACGGCTTCGTATTCATGCGTACGCTGTACGACGCGGGCTTCCGGCCGCAACCGCTCGTCTTTGCCGGCATCAACATGAACTTCGTCGGCTTCGGGCCGCTGGCCAGGCACTCCGGCGCGATATTCCTGAGGCGAAGTTTCAAGGACGACGAAGTCTACAAGCTCGTCCTGAAATACTTCATCGACTACCTGGCCTCGCGGCGTGTGCCATTGTCCTGGTCGATAGAAGGCACGCGTTCGCGCACCGGCAAATTGCTGCGGCCCAAGCTCGGGCTGATCCACTGGGTCATGGACGCCTACAAGCGAGCGTCTATCGAAGATGCGCTGTTCGTTCCCGTCGCAATCAGTTTCGACCAGATTCCTGAAATGGACGACTACATCGCGATGCAGCACGGCGTGCCCAAGCGCAAGGAATCGCTGAAGTGGTTCATCGACTACATCGCCGGCATGAAGTCCAAGTACGGCAGGGTCTACGTGCGCTTCGCAGAGCCGATTGCACTCTCGGACAAAGTGCCTGCGTCGAGTGACGTTGCGGAAGGCACGCACGTGCAGAAGCTGGCATTCGAAATCTGCAGCCGCATCGAAAACTCCATCCCGATAACACTCACGGACCTCGTTACCCTGGTATTGCTCGCGGCGAACGGCCGCGCGCTGGATGCCGTGCAGATCTGGCGCCAGGCGAGCGACATCGCCGCACTCATCGAGCGCTGGCACCTGCCGAAGGCCGATAATCTGAAGCTGGGCGGCGTCGGGAACCTGCAGCAGACGCTGCATACACTGTCGGAGACAGGTCTGCTGCAGTGTTTCTCCGGGGGCACATCGCCGGTCTACGTCATAACGCCCGGCCGGCAGCTGGCGGCGGCCTATTACCGCAACACCATCGTGCACTACTTTCTTGAAGGCGCGCTGGCAGAAGTTGCGCTGGCCGCATCCGTTCAGGGTGGTTCGAAGGATGCGTTCGAACATGAGCTGATGCGTCTCAGGGATCTGCTCAAGTTCGAATTCTCTTTCAAGGCCAAGGACGAGTTCCTCGAGCGCGCGCTGGCCTATCTCGACGAACGGTACCCGCACTGGCGGGATTGCCCGGAAGTTCTACCCACTGGCGCGGTTCCGCTTTTCGGGCAAAGTATCCTGCGCTCGTTCATCGAGGCCTACTGGATACTCGCGGGCATGCTGGTCAGGCGCGGCTGGCGTCCGGTAACTGGCGGCGAAAAAACGGTGGTGATCGACGGCGCCCTCGCGCTCGGCAGGGAGATGTTGCTGAGAAAGGAGATCAGCACGGAAGCGGCACTGTCCCGCCCCCTGTTTGCGAGCGCCATGCGGCTGGCGCGGCATCGCCGGCTGCTGGACGCCGACGACCAGGAGATGAAACAGCGCCGCGAGACGTTCGCCTCCGACGTGCAGCGAACGCTCGAGGCGATCAACGTTCTGCAGGATATTTACGACCGCCCGTTGAGTGATTTTCCCATGCCGGAGATTCACGACTCGAGGTCGATTGCATGAGAGGCAACCGTGCGCCAGCTTAGCGGGTCAGACGCTTTCTTCCTTTATTCCGACAAGCCGGGACGTCATCAGCACCTGTCCACGATCTATCTTTACGATCCGTCATCCGCGCCCGGAGGCGGCGTCGACTTCAGGACAATTCTCGAACACGTTCGCGAGCGTATCGGCACCTCCAGGATCTTTCGGCAGCGGCTCGTCGACGTCCCGTTGAACGTCGACTATCCCTACTGGATCCACGACGAGCACTTCGACCTCGAGTTTCACGTGCGTCACATCGCGTTGCCGAAACCCGGCGACTGGCGACAATTCTGTATCCTTGCCTCCCGGCTTCATGCGCGGCCCGTGGATATGCACCGGCCGGTCTGGGAGATGTACGTCATCGACGGCCTCGACAATATTTCGTGGCTACCGGAGGGAGCGTTTGCCGTCCTGGTGAAGGTTCACCACGTGGCGCTGGACGACGTGACCGAAGACGATTTTACGATCGCGCTTCATGATCTCGAGGCCGTGCCCGAAGCTCCCGAGATCAATCGTCGCTGGTTCTCGGAGAAGGAGCCGGGTGCCATGCAGCTGCTGGCTCTCGCCTGGTTCAACAACACCATCAAGCTGATCGAGACCGGCCAGTCTCTCTTCGACAGGATCCCGGGCGTTGGCGCGAACCCGCTCAGGCCGGATGACGTACTGCATTTCGACCAGGAGAGTGCGCCGAAGACGCGTTTCGACGATCGCGTTTCACCGCATCGTGTACTCGCACCGTTTACCTTCGATCTGTCGGAGCGGGAGTGCATCAAAGCCGCCCTGGCGGATGCAACGCTGAACGACATCATCTTCGCGATCTGCAGTGGTGCGCTGCGGCGCTATCTCATCGACAAGAACGAACTGCCCGAGCGGTCACTGTATGCGCTCGTGCCGCTGCACATCCACGACCGGGACGACGAAGGCGTGCCGGGCCACCGCGTGCAGCTGATACGCATCAGGCTGATGACGCATATAAACGATCCTCTGGAACGGCTGGCGATGATTCGCGAGGAGATGCAGGAAGCACGGGCGCTGAAGCCGATCAGTGCGCGGGAAATGGCGGAAATGCAGGACGTGCTGCCGTCAGCGGCGATGACGCTTGCCGCCCGGGCCATCAGCTCGGAGTTTGGTCCGGGCAAACGCTACCGCGACAATCACAACACCGTCATTTCGGTTCACCCCGGGCCGTCGCGGCCACTGTTTCTCTGCGGTGCGAGGCTCGTCGGCTTTACGAGCATGGGCGCACTGATGGACAACCTCGGGCTCAACCACACGGCAACGATCTACGACGGCAAGGTCACCATTGCACCGGTCTGTGACCGGCAGATGATGCCGGACCCGGCTTTCTACTATGAGTGCCTGCGCGCGTCACTCGACGAACTCGTCGCCGCTTCACGGTACGCCGTCGTCAGGAAACGCGCCGCGAGTTCTACCGTGGCAACGGTCCTCAGCGAGTAGTAAATATCGAAGGCGTGCTGGGCGCCGGGAAACTCGGCGTAGCCGACGGGGTGTTGTGAGTGCTCGCGGAGTCGGCGCGCGAATTCACGCGCTTCGGGCGCCGGGGTCATACTGTCGCGATCGCCCTGGAGTATCAGCCAGGGTAGCGAGGCCCGTTCGACGTGGTCCATGGGCGATGCGGCATGGAACCGCTCCGGTTCGGTGTCGAAAAACGCTTTGAGAACGCGCGGTCCGATAAGCTGGTTCAGGAACACCGAGCCATGTACGCCGAGGCGATTGGTGAGATCGTATACGCCGTAAAAGGTAACGATGGCCTGCACCGACGCATCGTGCTGATCTTCGCCGGATCCCGGTACCGAGTTTTTGGTGAGGGCGGTCATCGCGGCAATGTGAGCGCCCGCCGAATTGCCGGCGATCGCGATGAAATCCGGATCCACGCCGTATTCGCTGCTGTGTTCACGCAACCAGGCAACGGCGTTTTTCGCATCGACGACATGGTCGGGGTAAGTCGCGCCGGGGCTCAACCGGTAATTCGCGTTGGCACAAACCCACCCGAGAGACGCGAGATGGTTGCACAGCGGTAATCCCTGTTCGCGTTTGTCACCAAGAATCCAGGCACCGCCGTGAATGAACACCAGCCCCGGTCGCTTGCCGCCGTAACCGGAGCCCCGGTAAATATCCATCGCGAGGACGCGCCCGTCGCGCCGGGAAAACGGCACGTCGCGAAGCACGTTGACCCCGTCCCGAACCCAGGGAATCGGCTGGAGGAGCAATCGCCTCGGAATGCGCTCGACGTCGTCCAGTTCGAGTTCGGCCGCAACGGCATCTGCTACCGAGGCGGCGCGAAGGCTCGGCAGCCAGAGAACGAACAGGACCACGCTGGAGGCGAGGACAAGCAACAGCGCCAGCTTGCCCGGCCACGACTCGAGAGCACCGAGCATCGCGAAGCCGCCGGCGAACGCGAGCGCCAGCGCGATGTGAAAAAGCGCAAGGTCCAGGGTGAGGAATGCCAGCGCCCAGCTCGGTACGAGCGAAATCGGCCCTCTCAGTGGCTTCGCCGCGTTGACGACGATTGCCGTACCGACGAGGGAAACCAGGAGGAACAGCCAGCCTGCCATAGACTTTCCGGGGGATTCGTATCCGTGAACATCGATTGTGGGCGCAGGGGCCGTCCCACATCAAGCGGCGTGTATCTGCCTGTCAGGTCTCTCGCTGCCGCTGCCACATCGCGACGAAAGTCGCACCGGACGGGGAGAGGCGAAAATTGTCGTAGCCGTCCGTCGACCCGATGACGGTGTCCAGCATCTTGTTGCGGCACAGCTTGTCGATGCTGCGCTGGACCTGGGAAGGACGCAGCTTGAATTTTTCGGCGATCTCCGGCGCCGATGTCGCGAGTCCCGGGCCG
>JBFEXY010000141.1:0-6513 GCA_041562415.1 Woeseiaceae bacterium | reverse complement strand
CCGAAGATGCGATATTCGATCCCTGGGGTATCGAGCCGACGGTCACGGTGACGAGTCTGCGTGAACTCGCAGACAGTATCGGCGTATAAGGACTGCTTAGCTCCGTCGCGGGTCCGCCCGGACCTGCAGCTGGAATTTCGCCGGTTTCTGGTTCGCCATGTGCTCGTAGGTCGCCCAGCGCATGTCCACCAGTTCCTGTGCACTCTTCATCAGCTTCTCCGCAGCATCGGGGTGCGTTTTCAGCAGCGAGCGGTAGCGCATCTCGTTGTAGGCGTACTCCTCGAGCGGGATCGTGGGCCGTGGCGAGTCGAGCACGAACGGTTTCTTGCCGACGTCGCGCAGCGCCGGGTTGAAGCGGATCAACGGCCAGTAGCCGCTCTGGGTCGCGAGCTTCTGCTGCTTGAGTCCGTCCGACATGTCATAGCCGTGAGCGATGCAGTGGCTGTAGGCGAGGATCAGGGCCGGGCCGTTGTATTCCTCGGCCTCGCGCATCGCGAGCAGCGTCTGCTGCGGGTTGGCGCCCATCGCGACCTGGGCTACGTACACGTTGCCGTAGGAGACGGCCTGCAGCGCCAGGTCCTTCTTGCCGATGCGCTTGCCGGCGGACGCGAAGCGTGCCGACGCGCCGAGCGGGGTTGCCTTCGACATCTGCCCGCCGGTGTTCGAATACACCTCGGTATCGAGCACCAGCACGTTGACGTTGCGGCCACTGGCGAGCACGTGGTCGAGGCCGCCCGAACCGATGTCGTACGCCCAGCCGTCGCCGCCGACGAGCCAGATACTGCGCCGGATCAGGTGATCCACGATCGAAAGCAGCGCGGCCGCTTTTTCGTCGCCGTCGTCGCGCAGCTTCCTCAGCTTGTCCTTGAGCACCGACACCCGTTGGCGCTGCGCGCGGATCTCGCTACCGACACGCTGGCGTGAATTGACCAGCTTGTCGGCCAGTTCTTCGCCGATCTTTGGCGCCAGCCCGGAGACGAGGCCTTTCGCGATGGACATGTGGTGGTCGGCAGCGATACGCATACCCAGCCCGAATTCCGCATTGTCCTCGAACAGGGAGTTCGACCAGGCCGGGCCGCTGCCTTCGTCGTTTTTCGTCCAGGGCGTTGTCGGCAGGTTGCCGCCGTAGATCGACGAACATCCGGTCGCGTTGGCCACCATCAGTCGCGGCCCGAACAGCTGCGACAGCAACCGTATATAAGGTGTCTCGCCGCAGCCCGCACAGGCGCCGGCGAATTCGAACAGCGGTTCGAGGAACTGCGATCCGCGTACCGATGAGAAGTCCACCTTGGCGCGATTGGTAAACGGCAGGGATTCGAAAAACGCGATGTTCGCCCGCCCTTCGTCGAGGATCGGCGCCTTGCTCGTCATGTTGATCGCGCGCACGCCGGGCTCGTCCGGGCTCTTGACCGGGCAGGCTTCGACGCACAGCTTGCAGCCCGTGCAGTCCTCGAGATAAACCTGCAACGTGTAGCGCGTCTCGGGAAAACCGCGTGCGCTGATCGGCGCCGACGCAAAGCTTTCGGGTGCATCCTTGAGCGCGCTTTCGTGGAAGAACTTCGCGCGGATGACGCTGTGCGGGCAGACGAAACTGCAGTTGCCGCACTGTATGCAGAGGTCCTCGCGCCACAGCGGCACATCGTCGGAGACGTTCGATTTCTCCCAACGCGTCGTGCCGCTCGGGTAGGTGCCGTCGGCCGGCAGCTTGCTCACCGGCAGCTCGTCGCCATGCCCGCGCATCATCTGCGCGGTGACCTCGCGCACGAAGTCGGGCGCGTGGTCGGGAACCACGTCTTCCATGTTGCGCTCGCTGCGCCTGTCATTGGGAACCTCGACCTCGTGCAGGTGATCGAGCGCAGCGTCGACGGCTGCGAAATTCTTCTCGACGACGGACTGGCCTTTCGACTTGTAGGTCTTTTCGATGGCGCCCTTGATCTGCCGTATCGCCTCGTCGCGCGGCAATACGCCGGACAGCGCGAAAAAGCATGCCTGCATCACGGTATTGATGCGCTTGCCCATACCGGCATTGCGGGCCACGCGTGATGCGTCGATGACATGCAGATGGATGCCGCGATCGAGGATGATGCCCTGTACCGGGCGCGGCAGCCGGTCCCAGACCTCGTCAGCCGGGTAAGGGCTGTTCAGCAGGAATACGGCGCCTTCGCAGGCGTTCTGCAACAACTCGATCTTGTCGACAAGTTCGAACTTGTGACAGGCGATGAAGTTGGCGCTCTGGATCAGGTAGGGCGCATGGATCGGCTCGAGGCCGAAGCGCAGATGCGAGATCGTTCGCGAGCCGGATTTCTTAGAGTCGTAGACGAAGTAGCCCTGGGCCCAGAGGTCGGTGTTCTCGCCGATGATCTTGATGCTGTTCTTGTTGGCGCCCACCGTGCCGTCGGAGCCCATGCCGAAGAAAAGGGCGCGGGTCGCGCTCTCGTCTTCGATGTGCATCCTGGCGTCGTAGTCGATGCTCGTGTGGGTCACATCGTCGCGGATGCCGATCGTGAAATGTTGCTTCGGCTCGGTCTTCTCCATCTCCGCGAACACGGACATCACCATCGCCGGCGTGAACTCCTTCGACGACAGTCCGTAGCGGCCGCCGATGACGCGCGGCATCGACTTGCGCTTGCCGCGGCCCACGGCCTCCGCGAGCGCGGTGACAACGTCCTGGTAAAGTGGTTCACCGCTGGCGCCGGACTCCTTGGTCCGGTCGAGCACGGCCACGGTACTTACGGTCTCCGGCAAGGCGGCAAGGAGGTGCTCGGCCGAGAACGGCCGGTAGAGACGAACGTTAACCACGCCGACACCCTCGGGATGCAGGGCGTCGATCGTGTGCGTCACGGTATCGGCACCGGAACCCATCAGCACGATAACGCGCTGCGCGTCGGGATCGCCGTGGTAGTCGAACAGCTTGTAATGTCTGCCCGTGGTTTCGCCGAAACGTTCCATGGTCCGCTCTACAATGGCGGGCGCCGCATCGTAATAGCGATTGACCGTCTCGCGGCCCTGGAAATACACGTCCGGGTTCTGCGCCGTGCCTCGAATGAACGGGTTGTCGGGATTCAGCGCGCGCTTTCGATGCTCGTAGATGAGTTCGTCGTCCATCATTGCGCGCATCTGCTCTTCGGACAGCAACTCGATCTTGTTGACTTCGTGCGATGTGCGGAAGCCGTCGAAGAAGTGGATGAACGGGAGCCGCACTTCCAGCGTCGCCGCATGACTGATCAGCGCAAGGTCCTGCGCCGCCTGCACGGACGATGCGGCCAGCAGGCCGAAGCCGGTGGTGCGTGCCGCCATGACGTCCTGGTGATCGCCGAAGATCGACAGGGCCTGTGCCGCGAGGGAACGCGATGCAACGTGGAATACGGCAGGCGTCAGTTCGCCCGCGATCTTGTACATGTTGGGCAGCATGAGCATCAGGCCCTGCGATGCCGTGAAGGTCGTCGTCAGGGCGCCGGTCTGCAGCGCGCCGTGTGCGGTACCTGCGGCGCCGCCTTCGCTTTGCATCTCGATGATATCCGGGACCTGGCCCCAGATGTTGGGCTTGCCGGCGGCTGACCACACGTCGGCCATTTCCGCCATCGGCGACGAGGGCGTGATCGGGTAGATGGAGCAGATCTCGCTGACGGCGTAGGCGACGCGGGCGACTGCCTCGTTGCCGTCGAGCGTACGCATCTCGGTCATAGGGCCCTCACTCCGCCGATCTGCGGTTCGTCGATCATCTCGATCGCGTGGCACGGGCATTGCTCGAAGCAGACCGCGCAGCCCGTGCACAGCGCATAGTCAAAGCGGTAGCGCCTGCCGGGTCCCAGCTTGATGACCGCGCCCTCCGGGCAGGCTCCGTAGCAGCCGTCACACTCGAAGCAGTTGCCGCAGGAAAGACAGCGCTGCGATTCGAACAGGGCATCGGTCGCCGACAGGTTTCTCATGATCTCGTCGAAATTGGTCTCCCGCTCGTTGACCGGCAGGCGCTCCTGTTCGACCTTGGGCGCGTGGGTGCGGTACCAGAGATGCAGCCGCTCGTGGCCGATGACCGGGTTGCGCGTGCCGCGCCGGTACTTGGTGCCGCGGAGGTACGCGTCGATGTGCCTCGCCGCGTGTTTGCCGTGGCCGACGGCGATCGTGACCGAGCGCTCGCTGGGCACCATGTCACCCCCGGCGAAGATGCCTTCGTGTCCGGTCATCATGTTGTCGTCGACGATGACCGTGTGGTCCCACTCGAACCCGATGCCCGGGACCTTCTCGAGAAACGCCGTATCGGTATCCTGGCCGAGCGCGAGAATCAGTGAATCCGCTTCGAGTTCCTCGAACTTGCCGGTCGGCTGCGGCCTTCCCGTTTCGTCGAGTTCCATGATCTCGACCTTGAAGGTCGAGCGGTCGATCTCCTTGATCGTGCGCAGCCAGTTGATGACGACGCCTTCCTCGAGTGCCTCTTCCGCTTCGAAGTCATGTGCCGGCATGCTGCTGCGGTCACGCCGGTAGATGATCATCGCTTCTTCCACGCCGAGACGCTTGGCGGTGCGCGCAGCGTCCATCGCCGTGTTGCCGCCGCCGTAGATCGCGACGCGGCGGCCGAGTTTCGGTGCTTCGCCCTGCTTGGTGCTGGAGAGAAAACTGACTGCGTCGAGTATCTTGCCGGCTTCCCGGCTCGGGATGTCGATCTTCTTGCTGATGTGTGCGCCCACCGCGACGAATACGGCGTCGAACCCACCTTCCTCTTTTTCCATGAGCACGTCTTCGACGCGATGATTGAGCGTGATCTTCACGCCCATGTTCTCGATGCGCTCGATCTCGGCCTTGAGTTCCCTGCGCGGCATGCGGTAGGCCGGGATGCCGAAATGAATCATGCCGCCGGCAACGGGTCCCGCCTCGCGGATCTCGACCTCGTGGCCCAGCTTGACGAGGTGGTAGGCCGCCGACAGGCCGCTGGGACCGGCACCGATGACGAGGATCTTCTTGCCACTGGTCGTCTTCGGTGTCTCGAACTGCCAGCCTTTCTCGAGGGCGAGGTCGCCGAGATAGCGCTCGACGGCATGAATACTGACAGCGCTGTCCGTGAATGCGCGGTTACAGACGTCCTCGCAGGGGTGGTAGCAGACGCGGCCGTGGATGGACGGCAGCGGATTGTTGCGCACGAGTTCGCGCCAGGCGCCCTCGAAGTCGCCGGCCTGCGCCAGCGCCAGCCACGCCTGGATGTTTTCGCCGGCCGGGCAGGCATGGTTGCAGGGCGGCATGAAATCGACGTACTCGGGGCGCTGGCTGCGAAGCGCGCCTGTACCTTTATCGTGGCGCGTAAGGTCCGCGCGCTGGGTGAGATCGGAGTTAGTCATGGTCACAATCGATAATAGGCAGTGAACTACCGATAAGCATCAGGATTTCTACGAATGACGGTCGCAGAATATCGTGCTAGCGCCGAAACGGCCAAAACGGGCGCTGCCGGCCGTAATTGGCAAAAAGCGGGAGCTTTTGGCCGGATCGGCGGTCAATACCTCTCTCCACGGCGGTGCCGCGCGGTTGAATGAGGTCTTCTGACCAGCCGTTGACCCGTCGGGATATGGGCTATTTAACCGCAATTTCCTAGTATTTCCCTGTAAAATCCGCCGACCCCCCGAACGAGAGGCCCCTGATGCCGTCGATTGTCCGCAACCTGGCCGCATACAGCGCACTGCTGATGCTCACGAGCTGCACCATGCAGCCGGCGGCCCCGGTGCGCGTGACGGCGGCGCCTGCTCCCGATACGGCGGCCTGCATTGCGGACCTCGACGCTCAGCAGAACTCGGCGGCGAGGGCGCTGGACTCCGGGAATATCAGCGTCGTCAACTGGAACATCCAGAAGGGCCGTAACACGGAATGGGTGCGGGAACTCGACGAGATCGGATCGCAGCCGGACCTGCTGATCCTGCAGGAGGCGTCGGTGAAGACGAACGTCTGGCGCGACCTCGTTCCCGGGCACCACTCGTCGTTTGCCGAAGGCTTCGGTCCCGACTGGTCGCCGAGCGGCGTGATGACCGTCAGCGCGGCCGAACCGCTGACCGAGTGCGAGCTCGTGGCCCACGAGCCCTGGTTCGGCACGCGCAAGGCAACCCTGATTACCGAGTACGCGCTGTCCGCTACGGAACAGACGCTGCTCGTCGTCAATATCCACGGGATCAACTTTGCGCTCGGCATCCGCGACCTCGAAAAGCAGTTCGCCCAGGCCAGGGCGGTAATCGCCGAGCACGACGGACCGGTCGTGTTCTCGGGAGACTTCAACACCTGGCGGAGTGAGCGCACAAAAGTGCTGGAGGACATGCTCGCATCGCTCGGCCTGACGGCACTCGATTTCGACGTGGACCATCGCAAGCGATTCTTCGGTTGGGCACTCGACCATATCTACGTTCGAGGTCTTTATTCCGAACACGCGACGACGCTGCAGTCCGATGCCTCGGACCACAATCCGATGACCGTGCGACTGCGCTTGTCGGAAGAGCCGCTGCGCGTGAGGGCGGCGCGATGAGATTGCTGTCCCTGGTT
>JBFEXY010000140.1:0-6538 GCA_041562415.1 Woeseiaceae bacterium | reverse complement strand
TCCAGTAGCGGGTCTGATGCCCAAAATGCACGCCAGCCTCTAGCATCTGGCGCATGGTTACGTCTGCCATTTCGATTCTCCGGGTTAGGCCTCCGCATACCCCATCGCCCAACCCCTTTTTCGGTGGGGCACCCAGTGCGATGTGACGGTATGCGTGTGGATTAATTGCCTCTGGGGCGCGCGCTTTATACCATAGCCCGTCGCGGCCAACAACGCGTATTCGATTGAACCCCGCGCCAGACGGCCCCGGATCCTGACAGAACCAATTCCTATGACCGTAACGATCAAGACTGCCGACGAGCAGGACAAGATGCGAGTTGCCGGCCGCCTGGCCGCCGACGTGCTCGACATGATTGGTGATTATGTAAAACCCGGTGTCACGACCGGGGAGCTCGATCGCATCTGCCACGAGTACATCACCGGGGTGCAGGGCGCGATCCCGGCCCCCCTCAACTACCGGGGCTTTCCGAAGTCGATCTGCACATCCGTCAACCATGTCGTCTGTCACGGCATTCCCGGCGACCGCAAGTTGAAGGCCGGGGACGCGGTCAATATCGACATCACTGTCATCAAGGACGGCTTCCATGGCGATACCAGCCGGATGTTTTTCGCCGGCAAGTCAGGGGTCCAGGCGCAGCGCCTCGCCGAGGTGGCCTATGAGAGCATGTGGCTGGGCATCGAGGAACTGGCGCCAGGCAAGCATCTCGGTGATGTCGGCGCCGCCATACAGCATCACGTCGAGAAGAATCGATTCTCCGTCGTGCGCGAGTACTGCGGCCACGGCATCGGGCGGGTGTTTCACGAGGATCCGCAGGTCCTGCACTACGGCAGCCCCGGCACCGGTATGGAGCTGCGGGCCGGAATGACCCTGACCGTCGAACCAATGGTGAATGCCGGCAAGGCCGCAGTAAGGCTCCTACCCGACGGCTGGACCGTGGTCACCAAGGACCACAGCCTGTCCGCGCAGTGGGAACATACGGTGCTTATCACCGAAACAGGCTACGAAGTACTGACACTTGGTGCAGACGCACGCTAAAAGCCGGGCCTCGCTGGCCGCGACAGACGCCGACCTGAAAAGTCGGTTCCTCGCCGGTGAGTCCGTCGTCGATCTCGTCCACCAACGCGCGGCGGCTATCGACGAGCTGCTGCGCGACCTCTGGCGAACCCACACGGGCGAGCTGTCCGAGGATTTGGCGCTGGTCGCCGTGGGCGGCTACGGCCGCGGCGAGCTGCATCCCTGTTCTGACGTCGACATCATGTTGTTGCTGCCGGAGTCCATCGACGCCGATGCCGAGCAGGCGCTGTCGGCTTTCATCACCTCGCTGTGGGACGTCGGCCTCGACATTGGGCACAGCGTCCGGACCGTGCAGCAATGCGTCGAGCAGGCCACCGCCGACCTGACGGTCGCGACAACACTGATGGAAGCACGCCTGGTCGCAGGGCCTGAAGCGCTGTTCGAAGCCATGCAGGCGGCGGTTGGGCCGGACCGCATCTGGTCACCCCGGGAATTCTTCGCAGAGAAGCGCCGCGAGCAGATCGCCAGACACCATCGCTACCATGACACCGGCTACAACCTCGAGCCGAACGTCAAGGGCAGTCCCGGGGGCTTGCGCGATATCCAGATGATCGGCTGGGTTGCGAAGCGCTATTTCGGCGTCAGGACCCTCGACGAGCTCGTCGAACACCAGTTCCTGTCGCCCGGGCAGCTGCGGCGCCTGAAGGGCGGCCAGGCATTCCTGTGGCGCGTGCGCTTCGCCCTGCACATTCTTACAGGCCGCGCCGAGGACAGGCTGTTGTTCGACCACCAGGTCAGGATCGCGCAGATGCTCGGCTACGAGGACGCCAGCTACACGCTCGCGGTCGAGCAGTTCATGCAGCGCTACTACCGCACGGTGATGGACCTGTCGCGACTCAACGAAATGCTGCTGCAGCTCTTCGAGGAAGCTATCCTCATGGACCCGAATGCGTCGCCCGAGCCGCTCAACGAGCGCTTTCAGGTCAAGAATGGCTACCTTCAGACCGTGGACGAAAACGTCTTCCAGGACGACCCGTCGGCGTTACTGGAGTTGTTCCTGCTGCTGCAGCAGATCCCCGACCTTCGCGGCGTCAGCGCTTACACGGTCGGCCTCATCCGGCGCAACCTGTACCTGATCGACGAGGAGTTCCGCCAGAACCCGCGCAACCACCGGCTGTTCCTGTCGATTCTGCGTGCGCCGAAAGGCGTAACCCACGAACTGCGCCGCATGAACCTGTACGGGGTACTCGGGCTTTACATACCCTCGTTCGGCCGAATCGTAGGCCGCATGCAGTATGACCTATTCCATACCTACACGGTCGACGAGCACACGCTCTTCGTAGTCAGCAATCTGCGACGTTTCGCACTCTCTCGCTATGATCACGAATTTCCGCACTGCAGCCGCATCATGCAGTCGCTGGAAAAACCCGAAATCGCCTATCTTTCAGGCCTGTTCCACGACATCGCCAAGGGCCGTGGTGGCGATCACTCGGAACTCGGCGCCGTGGATGGCGAGGCGTTTTGTCTCGAGCACGGCATGAGCCAGTACGAGGCCCGAACCGTGGCCTGGCTGGTACTTCACCACCTTGCCCTGTCGACCACAGCGCAGAAGCGGGATATCGGCGATCCGGACGTAATCAACGAGTTCGCTGCGCTGGTCGGCGACCAGCTGCATCTCGACTACCTCTATGTGCTGACCGTGGCAGATATTCGCGGCACCAATCCGAAACTCTGGAATTCCTGGAAGGCGTCACTATTCCGCGATTTGTACGAGCTGACTTCACGCGCACTGCGGCACGGCCTGGAAAACCCGATCGACGCAGACCAGCTGATTCTGGAAAAGCAGTCGGAGGCGCGCGAACTCCTGCGCGAGTGTGACATCAGTGACGAACGCATCGATGCAGTCTGGCAGCTGATGAACGACCGATACTTCCTGCGCCATCGCAGCAACGAGATCGCATGGCACACCGAGTGGCTGGCAGACTCCGACACCGAATCGGACGTCGGACTCGTCGACGTGCGTAAGCAGGCCGGCGACGATCGAGTCGAAGCCGTAATGTATACGCCGCGCAGAAAGCATACGTTCGCTCACGCGACCGCAGTGCTCGACGAACTCGGCATGACGATCATCGACGCGAGGGTCGTACCGCTCGAGAACCACTACAGCCTCGACTCTTTCGTCTTCATGGAGCTTGACAAGCGTATGGATATCGACGAGTCGCGGATGACCAAGATTCGTCGCTCGCTGACGCGGGTGCTGACTGCCAGTGACGATGACGTCGCAAAGGTAACTCGAGTGGTACCCCGGCAAGCGAGGATGTTTACGACGAAGACCGAGGTCGAGTTCAGCGCGGAAACAACGCGAGGCCTCACCGTAATGGAGCTGGACGCGGCCGACCGCCCTGGACTGCTCAGCAAGGTCGGCAAGGTATTCGTCGACGAGGGCATTGATATCGATGCCGCAAAGATCATGACGATCGGCGAGCGTGCCGAGGACGTTTTCTATATCAGTGATGAATCGGGCAATCCGCTCGAAGAAGAGGCAAAATTGCGCCTGCGCGACTCGTTGATCCGCGCGATCGACGAGGACAGCGCCACCAACTAGGTTTTTGAGACACGGATACCGGTATGACGGACCTCATTGAGATTGTCGAACGTGAATTCGAGCGAGGCGGCAGGACCGAGAGCGAGAGTGAGCGCAGCGAATTGTCACATGCGGTGGATACCGTAATTAGCATGCTCGACTCGGGTGAAGCCCGCGTCGCAGAGAAGATCGATGGTGACTGGCATGTGCACCAATGGCTGAAGAAGGCTGTTCTGCTCTCGTTCCGTTTGAAGAATAACGAAGTAGTCGATGGTAGCTACTCACGGTTCTACGACAAGGTGCCGCTCAAGTATGCGAACTATGATGAGCAGCAGTTTATTGCCGATGGTGTTCGCGTGGTCCCTGACGCAATCGTGCGACGCGGTGCCTACGTTGCGCCAGACGTCGTGCTGATGCCGAGCTATGTAAACATCGGTGCCAACATCGACAGCGGCACCATGGTGGACACCTGGGCTACCGTCGGCAGCTGCGCTCAAATTGGCAGGAATGTCCACTTGTCCGGAGGCGTCGGCATCGGCGGCGTACTGGAGCCGGTGCAGGCGGGCCCTACGATCATCGAGGACGACTGTTTCATAGGCGCACGTTCGGAGGTCGTCGAGGGGGTTATCGTCGAGAAAGGCTCGGTGCTCTCCATGGGCGTCTACATCGGGCAGAGCACGCGGATTTATGATCGCGAAACCGGCGAGATTACATATGGGCGCGTACCTGCCGGCTCCGTTGTGGTTCCCGGCAACCTGCCGTCGAAGGACGGTAAGTACTCGCTCTATTGCGCGGTCATCGTCAAGCACGTGGACGAGAAAACCCGTGCCAAGACAGGATTGAACGAACTATTGCGGAACGCTGAAAACGAGGTACTGCGAGGCGAGTAATGAAGAGGACGATTCAATGCTGACGGTTTACGGCATCAAGAGCTGTGACACCTGCCGGCGCGCAAGGAAGTATCTCGAAGACAGGAACATCGAATTCCGCTTCCACGATCTGCGCGAGAATGGCCTGGACATCCAGATGCTGGAGCGCTGGTCAGCGCGAATCGATTGGGAGCGACTGCTCAACAGGAAGAGCCTGACCTGGCGCAAGATCCCGGAAGCCGATCGCAACGATATGACCAAGGACAGGGCGTTTGCGGCGATGCTGGATCGTCCGACATTGGTAAAGAGGCCGGTATTCGAACACCCGTCTTTCTTCGCCGTCGGATTCTCTGAAAAACGGTTTACCGACTTCCTTGAAAAGACGGCCTGACCACCTGCTGACTGGTCAGCCGATACGGCCGGTGATGTAGTCCTCGGTCAGCTTGTGCCGCGGGTTCGTGAAGATCTTGTCTGTCTCGTCCACCTCCACGAGGCGCCCCAGGTGGAAATAGGCTACGCGTTTCGATACGCGAGCCGCCTGCTGCATCGAGTGGGTGACGATAACGATCGCATAGTCACGCGACAGTTCGTCGATCAGGTCCTCGATGCGCGCCGTCGCGATTGGGTCCAGCGCTGAGCACGGCTCATCCATGAGAATCACTTCGGGATTTACGGCAATAGTGCGGGCGATACAAAGTCGCTGCTGCTGGCCGCCTGACAGGCCCGTTCCCGGCTCATCCATGCGGTCCTTTACTTCCTTCAACAATCCGGCACGATCGAGGCTCGTGCGAACGATTTCGTCGAGTTCCGCGCGGTCTGCGGCCAGGCCGTGGATGCGCGGCCCATACGCGACGTTATCGTAGATGCTCTTCGGGAAAGGATTCGGCTTCTGGAAGACCATGCCAACACGCGCGCGTAACGCGACAGGATCCAGGTCGCTACCGTAAATATCCTGGCCATCGAGTGTGATCGTTCCGGTGACGCGGGCCGACTCGATTGAGTCATTCATGCGGTTCAGGCAGCGCAGGTAAGTCGACTTGCCGCAACCCGACGGGCCAATGAGTGCGATGACTTCGCTCTTGCTGATTTCCAGCGTTACATCCCGGATCGCGTGATTGCCGCCGTAATAGACGTTCACGTTCTCTGTGATGATAAACGGGTTCTCGCAACGAACTTCACCGACGGTCTCTTCACCGAACTCGGCAACACGTTCGACGACCTTGTGCGCCGTTGCGCCAATCCGCCCCTGTGGCGCAGACTCAGCGGTCAGCTCGGACGTACCCGCATCGGACATCGCCTCTTCCTCGGTGATCCCGGTCTCAGTCATGCCAGCCATTCTCATACAGGTCCCTTTCGAGCTCAAATGCGCCGCTTACCACTTGCGTTCCATCCGTTTCCGAATGATTACGGCGGTCAGATTCATGATCAGCAGAAAGCCGAGTAACACAATGATTGCCGCTGACGTTCTCTCCGCGAACGCGCGTTCCGGACTATCCGCCCACAGGTAAACCTGGACGGGCAGTGCCGTCGACGGATCCGTAAACCCGCCGGGCACGTCCACGATAAACGCGACCATGCCGATCATCAGCAGCGGTGCCGACTCGCCCAGGGCTCTGCTCATGCCGATGATAGTCCCGGTCAGCATACCCGGCAGCGCCAGGGGCAGTACGTGGTGGAAGACGACCTGCATCCTGGACGCCCCCAGGCCGAGAGCCGCCTCCCTTATTGACGGCGGCACCGACTGAATTGCAGCGCGCGAAGCAATGATGATCACGGGTAAGGTCAGCAGTGAAAGAACCAGTCCACCGACCAACGGCGCAGATCTCGGCAACGCCATCCAGTTAATGAACACCGCAAGACCGAGAAGGCCGAATACGATCGACGGCACAGCCGCGAGGTTATTGATATTGACCTCGATGAGATCGGACCAGCGGCTCTTGGGCGCAAATTCCTCGAGATAGATCGCTGCAGCAACGCCGATTGGGAACGCCAACGCGACCGTCACGACGAGCATATAAAACGAACCCATCAGGGCACCCTTGATGCCCGCTAGCTCGGGTTCGCGGGAAT
>JBFEXY010000139.1:0-6550 GCA_041562415.1 Woeseiaceae bacterium | reverse complement strand
CGCAGCGTGTGCAACTGTCTTGCCGGTGAATCGGCGGTGATCGCGTCACCGTGCATTACGAGTTTGTTCAATGCGGCATGGATGAGTTGATCGGCACAGGTCGCGATACTGAGCGCGCCGAATTGTTCTCGCATGCCGTCGGATGGCCCCGCCGCGATATAAGCCTTCAAATCATCCTCGAGCGTTGCACAGCGTTCGCTCTCCAGCACATCGACGAGGTGTTCGTAGGCAGTGATCGTCTCCTGCGCAAGGAATCGTTCGTAGTGACTGGCGTCTGCTTCTTCGGCATCCCTGGCGCCTCGTTCGGTGACGTCTGCGTCTCGTGCGCGACCAAGGTTTTGTGCGAGCCAGCGCAGTTCGGCGTTGAAGCGGAGGACGACGTCGTCGCCGAGGATGCTTCTGAACGCCTTTAGAACCGCCCGCAATCGCCGGCTCGCGACGCGCATCTGGTGGACGCCTTCCGGATCGATGCCTTCCAGCGCGCGCGGATGCTGTCGTTGGATGATCTGCAGGTGCTCTGCAAGGTACTGGTATAAGAGCGTTAGCACCGGATCGTCTTCTGTGAGGGTCGCCGCCTGCGATTTCTCGAGTATCGAATCGATTTCCAGTCCGGCAGCCTGAAGCCCGCGTTCGAATTTGCTGTAATGTGCCGGCATCAGCCCGGCTTCGTCACGCAACAAGACTGCGACGGATTCGAGATCGGCTTTGTCGCCGGATAGCAGCTCCAGCTCCAGCTCCGTAAATTCGAGGATGCCGGTCGCCTTCTCCGTCATCTGCTCAGCCTCGATACGCGATCGATCCAGGTCGAGTTCGATCTGCACCGCTTCGAGACCGGTCCTGCCAATTTCGTAAACGGTTCTTTCGCTGGTCACGCGAAACAGCTCCGCGACCGGCGTGTCGCCGATGATGCCGGCGAGCCTGTTCCGTACGGGTCCGGACGGCAGAGAAAACGGTAGCCCCACATCCTCGTACACCATGGGCTGGCTGATTTCTTCACGCACGAACACACTGCCATCCGGGCCGGTCAGCGATTTCAGCGTCAGCTTGTCCTCGCCATCGCGGCGGCGGACACGGCAGGCCCAGTCAGCGGCAAGGATGGACCAGTCTTCGGTGTCGAAATACCGGTCGACGTGGGTCGTCTCGCCACGCTCCAAAATTTCGAAGCCATGGGCGGACAGAACCTTTAGTGCTTCGTCGACCTGCTCGGGCCGCCGCACGATGAACTTAGCCTCGATCTCGGTCATTACATCCCTCGTCGTGCATCGCGATCCTGCGATGACTGGCAAAGATTACAACACGGGATAAGGCATAGAGCGGCTCTGCAACCTCGAAAATCGTCTTTTCGGGACTGTAGCGCGGAATTTCAATTGAAGTCCGGGTATGCTGGCGTCGCTTCGGTAGAGGCACGTGCGTCCGTGCCTGCCATTGGAAGGGGGGGTCGAATGGGTATCTGGTCCCAGGCAAGCCAACTCGCTGCGCAAACGCCGGCGGAGCGTAACCGTTACGTCGATTTTCTCAGGGCAGTTTCGATTCTCGTCGTTGTCGTCGGCCATTGGCTCATTGCGACGGCACACTACGTGGACGGCACGCTTACCCCGGGCCACCTGCTCAAGTCCGAGCCCGGCACGCAATGGCTGACATGGCTGTTCCAGGTCATGCCGATCTTCTTCATAGTCGGCGGCTACTCGAACGCGGTTTCGCTGGAGAGCGCGCGACGCAAGGGCGATCAATACGCGGTTTGGCTCGCGGCACGGCTGAACCGGCTCGTTACACCGCTACTGATCCTGCTGATCGCCTGGAGCGTCATCGCGTTGATCATGTATGCCGTCGACGCGCGGCTGGCGGTTATCCAGTTCACCTCGAAGGCAGCGTTGATTCCAACCTGGTTTCTCGCCATCTACATCATGCTGGTGATTCTCGCGCCGGCAGCTTACCGCGCCTGGCGGCGCTTCGGGTTTGCGTCCTTTTGGGCGTTCGTCGCGCTGGCGGTATTGACCGACATTGCCTTTTTCGCGGCCGACCTGCGCTGGCTGGGCTGGAGCAACTACTTCTGGGTCTGGCTCGCGGTACACCAGCTCGGTTTTGCCTGGCGTGACGGGAGGCTGTCGAGCCCGCCACTGCTGCTCGTTTACTCGGCAGTTGGTTTTGTCACGCTGTACCTGCTCATCAGCAAGGGCCCGTACCCGCTGGCGATGGTCGGGTCCCCCGACGAAGGGCTAAGTAACACGCTGCCTCCCAAGGTCACCCTGATCGCCTTGGGGGCCTTCCAGTTCGGGTTGTTGCTCGCGCTGGAGGGACCGATGCGCCGCGTACTCGAAAGCCTGCGCCTGTGGACGGCAACCGTGCTCATCAACAGCATGATCATGACGCTCTATCTCTGGCACATCACCGTGATGGTGCTGCTCGGCACGATACTCTACTTCGCAAACGGCTTCGGGTTCGGGATCGAGCCGGGCACTTCGGCGTGGTGGTGGACGCGGCCGATATGGATCGGCGTATTGCTGCTGCTCCTGTTCCCCGCTGCCCTCGCGTTGTCGCCGCTCGAGCGCCGGGGGCGGAGTCCCGGGGCGAAGATTCCGTCTGCCGCACGACAGATAGCGGGCGCAGTCCTTCTCTGCCTGGGCATTTCGCTGCTGGCGGTTTTCGGCTACGGCGGCGGGATCTTTACCGGGCAGGACATCGCCTCGTTTGCGCTGGTCGTAGCCGGCGCCGAACTCAGTGGTTTATTGCCCCGGCTACGGCGCGTCGGCTGAGCGGTTAGAATGAGTCGCTCGCGACCACTGGACAACGAGATACGCCGTGAACATCGACTTCTGGTTTGAATTCGGCAGCACGTATTCCTACCCCGCGGCGATGCGGGTGGAGAAGCTGGCGTCACTGCACGGAATCGGCGTGAACTGGCGGCCGTTTCTGCTGGGGGCCGTCTTTCGCGAACAGGGCCTGGCGGATTCACCCTTCAACCTGTACGCCGCCAAGGGCCGGTACATGTGGCGTGACCTCGAACGGACCTGCCAGGCGCTCGGCATTCCCTTCCAGCGGCCGTCCCAGTTTCCGCGTAACGGCCTGCTGGCTGCACGGGTCGCGTGTTGCTTCGACGACGAGCCGTGGATGGCGAATTTCGTTCGGGCCGTCTATCGCGCGAATTTTGTTGTGGACACCGATATCGCCGATCCGATCGTGATCAGCAGCTGCATCGCCGGCGCTGGTGCGGACCCGGACACCGTGCTGGAGCAGGCGCAATCGCCGGAGTCGAAACAGAAGCTGCGCGAGCAGACCGACGAGGCAATGCGTATTGGAATTTTCGGCGCGCCGACCGTCGTCGTGGGCGACGAGCTATTCTGGGGTAATGACAGGCTGGAGCACGCGCTGGCCTGGGCGAAATCCTGATTACCAGTGCCCGGTGCCTGGCTCGCCCTTGAACGGGCCGACAACGTCGGACGTTATCCAACCGCCGTAAAACCGGCCGGGCTGCGGCTCGACCCGCTCGCCGTCGACGAAACAGGCGATGCGGCCGGGGTAGAACGCGTAGAAATTCCGGATTTTTTCGAAACGCGGCCGGGGCCGACAGTAGGCCCATGCAACTGGCTCGTCCGGGTCACGGGCCAGCGCAAAATAACTGGCTACCCCTTTCCACTCACAGATCGAGCTGCCCGAAACGGGAACCAGTAACTCCTCACGCACGTCGTCCGGCGGCAGGTAGAAAGTGGGCGGGCTCGCCGTCTCCTTCACTCGATAGCTTCCCGACGTGCGAGCAACGATCGTGTCACCGTCTTTCACTTCGACCAGGCGCGCACACGCTTCGGCTACTGGTGGGCGAGGGTAGTCCCACACGGACTCCTGGCCGGCTCCCGGCTCCGTGGCAAAATCGGGTCGGACACGTCCGCGATGGTTCCACATCGTACTAGCGTTCGCCCTGCCCGAATTGCGGATACAGGCGGTGAACGAATGGTGTCAGCGCGATGATCAGCGTCTGCGTGTAAATGCTCTCGCGCGTGTACCGACCATCCGTAAGCAATCCATAGGCGCCGCCGCCCTGTTTACTGTTCACGGTTGAAAACACGCGATCGTTGGCTTCTCCGAGTTCCATGCCGGCGTCGACCAGTTCCTTTACGGCGGGCGGCAGTGGCAGTGTCGGACTCCGTGCTTCACTTATATCTCCCGCACGCCCCTTGATGGCCATCCATGCGAACGCCATCAGCTGGCCGTCGAAAACCTCGACACCACCTTCCAGGCCGACCCAGAAATCAGCGCCGGGCTCCGCGTCGCGGGCCTTCAATGCACGCGATCTGGCCCCCTCGCGAGTTTTCGCATCGGATTCAGGCTGGTCGCCAACGCCCGACTCGACTTCGATGCCTCTGATGTCGATCGATTTACCCGGGAACACCGCGCAAAACGCCTCGTTCGCTGCGCGGATCTTGACCGGGTTCTTCGAGGCGACGACGACGTTCATGACGACAATCTACTCACCGTGCGGGAAATGCCGCCGCCGGTACTCGCTCAGGTCCCAATCGCCAAGTGTCGCCGCGGCATCGAAGGTGCTACGCAGGAATTCGAGCAGCGTTTCATCAGGGGTATCCGAGTTGCGGACGACGTCCAGCGGCAACACGAACTCGCCCATCGCGTCCAGCCAATAGGCGTCGTTCGGAGCGACCGATGCCTCACTGAAGCCCTGCGGCGTCGGGTATGCATAAGAGTAGAAAATGGGTTCCGGAAACACATCGCCGCCGGGCCAGAAGCCGGCGCTGCTGACCTCGTGCGAATAGGCTTCCTGGGCGACCCATAACGGCATATTCGGCAACCCGCCGGGATGGTCGGGCGCCTCGCGGCCCGAAAACCGGGTCACGGCGAGATCGAAGCTGCCCCAGAAGAAATGCACCGGGCTCGATTTGCCGCTGAAGTCTGCCCGGAACTGCTTGAAGACGCGGTCCGCCTGGAACAGGACGCGCCAGAACCGGTTGGCCGCATCGCCGTCGTAAGACTTGTGAACCCGGTCTTCCGGGAAGGGAATGGCTTCTGCGACCTCGTTTGGCGTGGCGTTGATCGCGACCGGATAACCGAGGTCGACCAGGGCCGACATGACGGCGTGATAGAAGTCCGCGGTGTCCTGCGGCACGAGTGGAATCGTCTCATCACCGCCGTCGCAGGTGTGTATACGAAGCTGGTGCGCAATGAAGTCGAAGTCGATACTGAAGGTGCGTTCGCCATGAGGAATCGGTCCGGTCGTCATGCCGCGCGGCGTAACGTACAACGTGACGTGCCAGGAATGATTGAGCCAGGGCGACTGCGTCATGCGAATCTTGCCGATAATCTGCGTCCACATGTGCAGGGTTACCGCCGTATCGCGCCAGTCGGCGAACGGTAATGCGGGCCAGGTGGCCGCGCTCGCGAGATCGTCTTTCATTGGGGTGCTCGTTTCGGGCCGGTGCAGCGAATATAGCATCGCACCCTCTCCCGTATTGAATGCGACCCCGTCATGCTAGACTGCGCCATCGATGGCAATGCCTCGAATAGCCCGGGGGGGATAATAATGCGTGTCATCATTCTTGCAGCGTCGTGCATGGCGCTGTGGTCGGCGTCCAGTAGTGCCCAGGTTGCCCCGGAGCAGGTCGGCACCGAGACTATGCCCGCGCCGGGCAAGAACTGGTTCATCGGCAAGACCCGTAACGGTGGCTATATCTACGATGCCGACACGGGTGAGATGAAAGGGCTCATATCCCTGAGTTCATACACTTCCGGGCTCGAGATCGACGCTGTTCGCAAGCAGTTTTATGCACCGGAGATGTATTACACGCGCGGCGTACACGGCGAGCGCAGCGACGTCGTTACGATTTACGACTTTGACAACCTGTCACCGGTCGGTGAGGTAGAAATACCGAAGAAGACCGCCGTGCTGGGGTTCCGCCGCCACGTGGGAATGCTCAGCGACGGGCGCCACTTCCTCGTATTCAATATGACGCCTGCGCAATCAGTGAGCGTTGTCGACGTCGAAGAGCGCAATTTCGTCGGTGAAATTTCCACGCCGGGTTGCGCAATGATCATGCCCGTCGAAGACAATGATTTCCTGATGATCTGTGGCGACGGCACTCTGCAGCTCATACAGCTCGACGAGCAGGGTAACGAAACCAATCGGGAGCGCAGCAAGGAGTTTTTCGAGGTGCTCGAGGACCCGGTCTTCGACAGGCCGGTGCCGACGTCCGGCGGCTGGTTGCTGATGTCACATTCCGGCAAGGCATTCGACGTCAGCGTGGAGGGTTCGAAGATACGCGTCGGCAAAGCATGGTCGCTGCTGGACGAAGATGACGAAGAGCAGAAGTGGCGGCCGGGCGGCGGTGAGTTCGCATCCTTGCACGTGCCGACCGGTCTGCTTTACGTGCTGATGCACAAAGCGGAAAAGGATTACACGCATCACGATCCTGGCACGGAGATCTGGGTTGTGGATGCGAGCGATCATCGCCGGCTCGGGCGAATTGAGCTCGAGGTTCCTGCACACAGCCTGTTTGTTACGCAGACCGACGAGCCGAAACTCATCGTCGGCGACGAAGAGGGCGGG
>JBFEXY010000138.1:0-6566 GCA_041562415.1 Woeseiaceae bacterium | reverse complement strand
GCGAGCCTCGGACCTGTTTTCGCTCGCCGAGCACGGCGGTTCGCTCGAGGCCGGCTTCCGGAGGCTGAAACTGCAGCGTGCGCTCGTCATCGGAACGAAGACAGATATCCTGTTCCCGATCCACCAGCAACACCAGCTCGCCGACGGCATCAGGACCACGTGCGACGACACTCACCTGGTGGAACTGGACTGCATCCAGGGCCACGACGCCTTCCTCGTGGACATGGATGCATTCCGGCCGGTGATTTGCGACTTCCTCGAGTGCGCCGGCCAGTTCAGCGGCTAGTCGTCAGAACGACCAGCCTATCTCGAGTCTTGCAGCATTGAGGTTGGGATCCCCGCCGGCGTTGCCGACGTCAATCCAGTATTGATTCACGCTGAGTCTCAGCGTCATGCCGCCGCGCATGACGTAACGAAGCCCCAGCGCACCGCCGTAGCTGAACTCGGTCGAACTGAAGGTGCTGTAGAAATTCGAGCAGATGTAGCCCCACCAGGGATGCCACCAGCAGCCCGTGACCGGTGGACCATCGGCGACGTTGGAGTCGAAATACGACCAGCCGATTCCGGCCTCGACATATGGCGACAGCGGGCCTTCGAGAAACGTCAGCATTCCCTTGATGCGGCCGTTGAACTGCGACATCGTGTGATTGATCGACAAGGTACTCGGGTCGGGCGCGTCTTCGACGAGCGTGGCCGTGAAGTCGGGACGCAGCCATTCGAAATCGGCGCCGAGATAGAGCTTGTTGGTGAAGTTGTAGCCGAAGTTGATGCCTAGTCCGAGTTCGCTATCCAGCTTCAGGTTGGAGCCGCCTTCGGCGCCGCTGCTCGCCGAGTCCTGGTAGATGGCGGCGAATGACCACTCCCATGCGCCGGCGCGATTGCCCTGGGCAAATGCGAGACCGGGCAGCGCGGCAAAAGAAATAACGATAAATAGTAGGCGCATCAGGAAATCTCCAGCTGAATGCAAATGCGAGACGACGGATGATGCCTGCAAGAGGTCGAGAACATCAGTCTGCCGAGGTAACAGTTTGTAACAGCAGCGCCGGGTCGACCGCCGTGCCGTTGAGATACGTGCCGAAATGCAGGTGCGGGCCCGTGACGCGGCCGGTGGCACCCACGGCGCCGATCGGTTCGCCCGTTTCCAGAAGCTGCCCCTCGATGACGCTCATCATGCTGAGATGGCAGTACATGGTGACGAAGCCCTGACCGTGATCGATGATAACGGTCTTGCCGTTAAAGAAATAGTCGCCGGTCGCCGTGACGATGCCGTTCCCGGGCGCAGCAATCACCGTGCCTTCCGACGCGGCGATATCCATGCCCTTGTGTGGCGATCGCGGCTGGTCGTTGAAGAAGCGCCGCAGTCCGAAGCTCGAGCTTCGACGGCCGTCGACCGGAGTTTCAAGAGCCAGCCGGCTAACGTCGACATCGCGCCAGTTGCTCAGTGCGGCATCGATAATCTTGCGCTCGCGGCCGATACGTTCGAGCTGCGCTTCGTCCGGGCTGACGTATTTCTTGTTCTTTACGGTCAACCGCTGTTCGCGATAGGCGTGTTCGCGAACCTCGAAGGAGATGTCGCGCGCCGTGTTGACGCGGATCGACATCTCGCCGGCTGCTGCATCGAGCGGGATGCCGACTGCCGCCACCCAGCGATTTGCGTTGCGTGTGACAAGGACGCGGCGTTCGTCGAATTCGACGATCGGGCGGGGCGCTTCCGCGGGGCCGACGTCGATAACGGCGATGCCACCCGGCCAGGGTGCGTGGTCCGGTGCGGCTGCGGCGAGCGCAGCGGACAGCATACCCAGTGACAGGGCAATCACTCTAATCCTTGTCAATGAAAACCCCAGTGATCCTTGCGAGCAACTCGCCCTGTGCCAGCCGCGTGCGTATATCGTCGCCTTCTTTGACTTCGGACGCGCGTGTAAGTGCCTTGCCGGTGGCGGCGTCGGTAACGATCGCGTAACCCCGGTCGAGTGTTGCCAGAGGACTGACGGCGTCCAGCGCACGCGCGGCGACCCGCAGCCGGTGATCGGCATTCGCGACTCTGTTCCGCCCGGCCACGGCGAGCCGGTTGCGCAGATCGTTAACGCGGCTGATCGCGCGCTGTACGCGGACGGCGGGAGAGACCTGCAGCAGCGCCCTGTTCAGGGTGAACAGGTTGCCGTTGTGGGCGTGCAGCTCGCGGCGCATGGCGGCTGCGAGCCGTCCGAGATTCTCGCGTAGCTTGTCCTGCTGGCGCGCAACCCTCGCCGCCGGGCTTGCCGTGACCAGCCGGCGGCTCAGCCAGTCCACCGCCTGGGCTCTGTTCTCCAGGGTCCGCCGGCCCTGCCGTGCAATTCGGGTGCCGATCGAATCGATCGCGCGCAGCCAGTCGTTGCGGTCCGGAACGACGAGCTCAGCGGCGCCGGACGGCGTCGGCGCGCGTACGTCGGCAACAAAATCTGCAATCGTGAAGTCCACCTCGTGACCCACTGCGCTCACGACCGGCAGCGGACATTCCGCGATTGCCCGAGCGAGCTGTTCGTCGTTGAATGCCCAGAGGTCCTCGAGCGAGCCGCCGCCACGCGTCAATATCAGGACGTCGCACTCGTCGCGCCGGATGGCCGCCTGCAATGCAGCGATCAGCTCTCCCGGCGCTGCGTCGCCCTGCACGGCGGCCGGGTAGATAACCACCGGCACAAACGGAAAGCGTCGCCGAAGAACGCTCAGCACGTCACGCACAGCCGCGCCGCTGGGCGAGGTGATCACGCCGACGCGTCGCGGTAGCGGGGGAATTGCCTGTTTGCGATCTTCGTCGAACAGGCCCTCCGTGGCCAGCTTCTTCTTGAGCGCCTCGTAGCGCCGCTGCAGCACGCCTTCGCCGGCTGCTTCAATCTGTTCGACGATCAGCTGGTAATCGCCACGGGCCTCGTACAGGCTGACCTGGCCGTAAGCGAGCACGTGGTCGCCGTTCTTGAACGTGTGGGTAGGGCCACGCTGGCGGTTGCGAAAGAAGGCGGCGCTGATTTGTGCTGACTCGTCCTTGAGCCTGAAGTACAGGTGGCCGGAGGCAGGCCGCGCCATGTTCGAGATTTCGCCTTCGACCCAGAGCCGTCCGACGCCCTGTTCGAGCAGGGTCTTTACCTGGCGGTTCAGCTGACTGACCGTGATCGCGGCCGCCTGACCCGAGTTTTCCATGGTCGCGAGTATAGCCGATCAGTCCAAGCTAGTGCCGGAAAAAACAGGGGCGTACAATTAACCGTTTAACCTCACCAAGAGACACGACCCTGACCATGCGCATCGCCAAGGAAGCCCTGACGTTCGACGATGTTCTTCTGCAACCCGGCTATTCGGAGGTGCTGCCTCGCGAAGTCGATCTCAGTACGCGGCTTACGGCCGAAATCTCTCTGAATATCCCGATCCTGTCCGCCGCGATGGACACGGTAACCGAAGCGCGGCTCGCGATTGCGCTCGCCCAGGAAGGCGGCATCGGCGTAATCCACAAGAACATGAACATCGAGGAGCAGGCGCGGCAGGTTCACACGGTCAAGAAATACGAGAGCGGCATCGTGCGCAACCCGATCACCGTCACCCCTGACATGAGCATCCGGGAGGTGATCGACCTGACGCGTGCCATGGGCATCTCGGGCGTACCTGTCGTCAGCGAGAACCAGACTGTGGGTATCGTCACGGGCCGGGACCTGCGCTTCGAGACACAACTCGATGCACCAGTGTCTTCGGTCATGACGCCGCAGGAACGCCTGGTCACGGTGACGGAAGGCGCGGACGAAGAGGAAGTCGTTTCGTTGCTGCATCAGCACCGGATCGAAAAGGTCCTCGTCGTTGGCGACAACTTCGAACTGAAGGGCATGATCACGGCCAAGGACTTCCAGAAAGCAAAAGACTTCCCGCGTGCCTGCAAGGATTCAAGCGGCGCGCTGCGCGTCGGTGCGGCGGTCGGCACCGGTTACGATTCCGACGATCGGGTCGATGCGCTGGTCGAGGCGGGCGCCGATGTGTTGGTTGTCGATACCTCGCACGGCTTTTCGAAAGGCGTGCTCGATCGCGTCGCCCGGATCAAGCAAACGTACCCCGATATGCAGGTCATCGGCGGCAACATCGTGACAGGGGACGCAGCGGAAGCGCTGGTGAAAGCAGGGGCCGATGGCGTCAAGGTCGGGATTGGCCCGGGATCGATCTGCACGACCCGCGTCGTCGCGGGCGTAGGCGTGCCCCAGGTCTCGGCCGTCGCCGAAGTCGCACAGGCATTGAAGAACAAGGGCGTGCCGCTGATCGCCGACGGCGGCATCCGCTACTCCGGTGATATTGCCAAGGCGCTGGTTGCAGGCGCCTATTCGGTGATGATTGGCGGTCTGTTTGCCGGCACCGAGGAATCGCCCGGCGAGGTCGAGCTGTACCAGGGCCGGTCCTATAAGTCCTATCGAGGCATGGGTTCCATCGGCGCGATGGGACAGACGCAGGGTTCTGCCGATCGCTATTTCCAGGACGCGACGGAAGAACTGGAGAAGCTGGTGCCCGAAGGCATCGAGGGCCGCGTGGCGTACAAGGGCAGCCTGATCGCGATTGTGCACCAGCTCATCGGCGGCGTGCGTGCGGCCATGGGCTACACCGGCAGCGGCACGATCGAGGAGATGCGCAGCAAACCACAATTCGTCCGTATAACAGGGGCAGGCATGAGAGAGAGCCACGTTCACGACGTGACAATCACCAAGGAAGCCCCTAACTACCGGGCCAAGTGACCGTCGGCACGCACATGAACCAGACAGCAAGCGTTACGAACATCCCGCGCAAGGATATCCATGCACACCGGCTGCTGATTCTCGATTTCGGCAGCCAGTACACCCAGCTCATCGCGCGCCGAGTACGCGAACGTGGCGTGTACTCGGAGATCCATCCCTGGGACATGAGCCACGAAGCCATTGCGGCTTTCCAGCCGTCCGGCGTTATCTTGTCCGGCGGACCGGAGTCTGTGAACCTCGAGGACCCGCCGCGCGTCTCGCACGCGGTCTTTGAACTGGGTGTGCCCGTCCTCGGGATCTGCTATGGCATGCAGACCATGGCCGCCGAACTTGGCGGGACGGTCGAAGCATCGACGCACCGTGAATTCGGTTACGCCGAGATCGAGCCGGGAGACTCCGGGTTACTGGGCGGACTCAGCGACACCGAGAGCGGGCCGCCGCTGCTGAAAGTCTGGATGAGCCACGGCGATCGAGTGGAGTCGCTGCCGCCGGGCTTCGAAGCGACGGCGAGCAGCGGCAACTCGCCATTGGCGGCCATGGAGGACCGCAAGCGGCAGTTTTACGGAGTGCAATTCCACCCGGAAGTCACGCACACGCTTCAGGGGCAAGCGATCATGGAGCGCTTCGTCCACGACATCTGCGGCTGCCCCAGCGACTGGACGCCCGGCAACATCGTCGCCGACTCCATTGCGCGCGTACGTGAGCAGGTCGGGGATGGCAAGGTCCTGCTGGGACTGTCCGGCGGTGTTGATTCTTCGGTGGTCGCGGCGTTGCTGCACGAGGCAATAGGCGATCAATTGACTTGCGTGTTCGTTGATCACGGCTTGCTGCGTCATAACGAGGGTGACCAGGTGATGGACACCTTTGCGGACCATCTCGGCGTGCGGGTGATACGCGTAGATGCGGCCGATCGTTTCTTCGCCGCGCTCGAAGGCGTGAGTGATCCGGAACAGAAGCGCAAGATAATTGGTGCCGAGTTCATCGAGGTGTTCGACGAGGAAGCCCACAAGCTCGAAAGTATCGAGTGGCTCGCCCAGGGCACGATCTATCCGGACGTGATCGAGTCCGCCGGTGCGTCGACGGGTAAGGCCCACGTCATCAAGTCGCACCACAATGTCGGCGGGCTGCCGGAGGACATGCGTATGTCGCTGGTCGAGCCGCTGCGCGAGCTGTTCAAGGACGAAGTGCGCAAGATCGGGCTCGAGCTCGGCCTGCCGCACGAGATGGTGTACCGGCACCCGTTCCCCGGACCGGGCCTCGGCGTGCGCATACTGGGCGAAGTCCGTCGGGAATACGTCGAAAAATTGCAGCTCGCGGACGACATCTTTATCGACGAACTGCGCAGGAACGATCTGTACGATCAGGTCAGCCAGGCGTTCGCGGTATTCCTGCCCGTGAAGTCGGTCGGCGTGATGGGCGACGGCAGGCGTTACGACTACGTCATCGCGCTGCGCGCCGTGGAGACGATCGATTTCATGACCGCACGTTGGGCGAGGTTGCCCTACGATTTCCTCGAATCCGTGAGCCTGCGCATCATCAACGAGGTGGAAGGCATTTCCCGCGTAACCTACGACATCTCCGGCAAGCCGCCGGCAACGATCGAGTGGGAATGAATGACGGCCTGGTCGGATACGGACCTGGGCCACATGCGCGCGGCGCTCGCCGAGGCGAAGGTCGCTGCGGAGGAGGGTGAGGTACCGGTCGGTGCAGTCGTCGTCGCCGGTGGCGAAATCATCGCGCGCGGCCACAACCGCAGCGAAACCGACAATGACCCCAGTGCGCATGCAGAGATCGTGGCGCTACGGGAAGCGGCCCGGGAAACCGGCAACT
>JBFEXY010000137.1:0-6583 GCA_041562415.1 Woeseiaceae bacterium | reverse complement strand
AGTTCAGGTCATGCAAAGCTACGATACCTGTGTCTGGCCTCACGCGGCCGGGGGCTTTTTCAAACTGAAATCCCGCATCCCTGAATTGCTCCGCGAAC
The DNA here is from genome assembly GCA_041562415.1 of Woeseiaceae bacterium. Classification (GTDB taxonomy): domain Bacteria; phylum Pseudomonadota; class Gammaproteobacteria; order Steroidobacterales; family Woeseiaceae; genus UBA1847. The sequence goes on along the minus strand of JBFEXY010000137.1, from coordinate 6,485 downwards.
TCGGACTCGTCGGGGCGGACGACAAATCGCGGCGCATTGCCGGTTGACGGCTGATACGAGTTGTTACAGTAAATTGCTGGATGCACGAGCGCGCGGCAGGCATCCTGAAGCTGGTTTTATCACTCGGAGTTTCCGATGCGTACACTTGTAGGGATAGTCGTGCTGACGGTGGCGGGCGCTGCCTTTTCCGCCGGCGACGCATTGCTCGACCAGGATTTCAGGCGCCTGGCTTCGGACGAGGTCGTTAACCTCGCCGATGCCTATGGCGGCAAGGTCATACTCGTCGTCAACACGGCTTCGAAATGCGGCAACACGCCGCAATACGATGGGCTGGAGAAGCTCTACGAGGAGTACCAGGACCAGGGACTGGTCGTGCTCGGCTTTCCCTCGAATGATTTTTTTGGCCAGGAGCCCGGCACCGAAGAGGAAATCCAGGAGTTCTGCCGCCTTACCTATGGTGTCAGGTTTCCGATGTTCGAGAAAGTAACGGTCAAAGAGGGCGAAGCACACCCGTTTTTCGATGAGCTGGCAGCTGCAGCAGGCACGTACCCCACCTGGAATTTCCACAAGTACCTGATCGGCAGGGACGGCCGGCTCATCGCGGAATTCAGTCCGCGGACCAAGCCCGACGACGATAAGCTGGTTTCGAGCATAAAGGGCGCGCTTGCCCTCTGACGGCCAGATCGTTGCCGGAAGGTCCTGAAATCCGGCGCGCTGCTGACAGGGTGGCGCGCGTGCTGGTCGGACAGCCCGTGGAGGAGGCCCGGCTTCACCTGCCACGCCTGTCAGCTTACGACAAACGCCTTACCGGCAGAATCATCACCGCTGTGGATACGCGCGGCAAAGCGATGTTGACGCGTTTCGACAACGGTTTGACCCTTTACAGTCACAACCAGCTTTACGGCCGCTGGTACACGATGAAGCGGCCACGTATGCCGAAGACGCAGCGCCAGCTGCGCGTGGAACTCCATACGGCGACGCACAGCGCTTTGTTATACAGCGCGTCGGACATCGAGGTTCTGAACGACGATCAGCTGGACCAGCATCCGTTCCTGTCGCGTATCGGTCCCGACATCATGGACCGCGGGCTGCAGGCCGGCGAATTGCGGCAACGCTTGCAGAGCCCGCGGTTTGCGCGGCGCAGGACAGGGTCCCTGTTTCTCGACCAGGTGTTTCTCGCCGGCATCGGTAACTACCTGCGGTCCGAAATTCTTTTCGTCTCCGGCGTTCATCCGTCGTGTCGGCCTGTCGATCTCGGCGGCGAGGAAATCGAGTCACTTTGCAACAACGCCATTCGTATCGCACGCCGCTCGTATCGCAGTGGAGGCGTGACCATTCCGCAGCGCCTCGAGCGCCAGCTGAAGGAGGGGCAGTGCTCGTTCGAAGAGCGGCGATTCCACGTGTTCGGCCGCGACGGACAGAACTGCTATCTCTGCGGCAGCGAGATAAAACGGCTCACGACCGGCGGACGTAACCTGTTCCTGTGCCCGAGTTGTCAGCCAGAACGTCGCCGAAATCCTGCACAGACGTCGAAGTGTTGATTTGGCGCATTTCTCAGGTAACTTACGTTGCTTCGAGCAAAACACACCATTAACCCGTAGAGAGTCAAGACCATGTCGTATCTGAAATCTCGCAACCTTTTCGCCGCAATTACCCTGGCATTCACTTCCCCGCTTCTTGCCGGCGGCGACCCGGTTCACGAACGTCACGAACTGATGGAAGGTGTCGGCGATGCCGCGAAACCCATCGGACAGATGCTCAAAGGGGAGCGCGATTTCGATGCCGGTGTCGTAATGGCGTCCTTCAAGACGTTTGACGAGGCATCCGCACAGTTTGGGGAACTCTTCCCGCCTGGCAGTGAGACGGGAGAAGGGACGGAGGCAGCGCCCGCAATCTGGGAAGATCGAGCCGGGTTCGAGGAAGCTCTGGCGAAGTGGAGTGACGCCGTCGATGCGGCCATCGCCGCCAATCCCCAGACGCTCGAGGAAACGAAGCCGGTGGCAGGGCCGATATTCAACGCCTGCAAGGGCTGCCACGACGACTATCGAATCGAAGACGAATAAGCGCCCGACGGCGCGATTCGCGGAAACAGGCTGATGAGGCGCACTGTGAATGCGCTTGCGGCTTTGCTGGTCCTCGGCATTGCCGCGGCGTGGTGGATCACTCGCCCGCAGACAGTTTCGGCGGCAAATCTTCCCGATCACCGATCCGACGCAGGCGCAGGTGAGCGTATTTTCTGGGCCGGTGGTTGTGCGTCTTGCCACGCGAGCCCCGTAAACGGCAAACGGGCGAAGGGCGACGACAAACTGCTGCTTGGAGGCGGGCTGGAACTCGACACGCCGTACGGCGTGTTCCGGGTACCGAACATTTCCCCCGACGCTGATGACGGGATTGGCCGGTGGACACTCGTAGACTTTGTCAACGCAATGCAGCGCGGTGTATCTCCCGACGGCCGGCATTACTATCCGTCGTTCCCTTACACCTCCTATGCGCATATGCCGGTAGAGGATGTGATGGACCTCAAGGCATTCCTGGATACCTTGTCGCCCGTCGAGGGCCGTGCCGATGGGCACAAGCTCGCATTTCCCTGGTCGATCCGCCGCGGTATCGGAGCCTGGAAATGGCGCTACCTTGATGCCGAGCCGTCGAAGCCCCAGGCGTCGCCGACACTCGTCGAGCTTGGCCGCCTAATCGTCGAAGGTGCCGGTCATTGCGGCGAGTGTCACACCCCGCGTGACCGTTTTGGTGGACTGCGCCACGAGCGCTGGCTCGCCGGCGCTCCGAACCCTGAGGGCAGGGGGCGGGTGCCGAATATCACACCGGGAGGCGAGAACATTTCCGGATGGACGGCTGCCGATATCGCGTATTATCTGGAAAGCGGCTTTACGCCGGAGTTCGATACAGTCGGTGGCTCGATGGTTGCAGTTCAGGAGAACATGGCGAAGCTCAGCGACCAGGACAGGGCGGCTATTGCCGCGTACCTTAAATCCCTGCCGGCCCTGGATTGATGCGCCAGCTAATTGTGAAGAATGACCTGAATGACTGAATCCAGGGAAAAAGTTTCCGTTCTCTTTGTATGCATGGGCAACATCTGCCGCTCGCCCACCGCGGAGGGCGTGTTCCGGCACTTTGTTGCCGACGCAGGACTCGATGACCTGTTCGAAATCGATTCGGCGGGCACGCATGCCTATCACGTCGGTGAGCCGCCTGACAGGCGCGCACAGGAGGCGGCGGCGCGCCGCGGATTCTCGCTCGCCGACATTCGTGCACGGCGTGTCGCTGCGGAGGATTTTGAGCGATTCCATCACATCATAGCGATGGACCAGGACAACCTCGTCATGCTTCACGAGCAGGCCGATTCCACGCATCGCGAGAGGATCCGCCTCTTCCTGGAGTTCGGGTCCGGGCCCGAGACAGAGGTCCCGGACCCTTATTACGGTGGGGCAACCGGCTTCGAGCGCGTCCTCGACCTGGTCGAGGACGCCTCACGAGGACTTCTCGAAACCCTCAGGCAGCGTTAGCCGGATTCCCTGGGCGTTTCGCCTTGGCCTTTATCGTCAGCTTCTCGCTGCGGCTCGGCCGGTTTCTCCTTCTTGACCTCCACCGGAAGATGCGCCGGTTCCCACGGCAACAATCGGCCTTCGGGCCTGGCGGCCGGCTTCACATCGTCCGAGCCATTGCCCGACTTGGGTTCGGGCTTGTTGCCGCTGCCCGCCACATCAGCCTGTTTCGGTTCGCGTTTGGCGCCGGTTTCTTCGGCAGCGTCGGCTTTAGCGCGTCGCTCCGGCTGGGATTCCGCTTTGCTCGCTGCAGGCTTATCGTGCTCCGGGCGCGGTTTGGCAGCCTCCTCTTTGGTTTGCGGCCCGTCCGAACGGGCCTGGCCTGACCGCCTGGTATCAGCGGCACGCTCTTCATCCGTACGTGCTTTCGGCGGGCCGTCACTGCGTACGACCTTGTCGCCGTCGCTATCGCCGGCAGCGGCTTTGTCGGTCTGCGTGGAGCGCTCCCGCGTCTTGTCCGCGTCCTTTACGTCCGTCTCCGTCTGAGTGGACTGCGGCTTCTGAGCATCTCGCGGCGCCTCTTCCGAAGACTCGCTTGGCTGTGCCTGTGCATCCTGCGCGGGTTTATCGCCCGTGCGCCGGCGCCGGCGTCCGCCGCGCGAGCGCCGTGTCCTGGAGGCACGCTTGCTGTCGTCGCGAGATTCATCGGCCGCAGCCTCGGACGTTTGCGGAGCCTCGCTTTGTACATCCCGTGACCTGGCAGCGTCCTTCCCGGCGGTCTTCTTCTTGGCCTTCTTCTTGGTCTTTTTCTTGGTTTTCTTTTTCTGGGCTCGTTGCGTTTCGTCCTTGCGCGTCTCGCTGCCGCGTCCTCGCTTGGGCTTTCCGGTGTCGCGCGCCCCGGCCTGGCCGCTCCTCTTGCCACGGCGGCTCGTTTGCGCCTTCTTCTTCGCCTTTGTGGACTTCTCGGCCTCCTGATCGCCGCCGCCGAACAGGGATTTCAGCCAGTCCCAGAAACCGGGCTTCGCCGGCTCCGTTCGCGTCGGCTTCGGTGCGGGCGCCGTTGGCTCGATCTTGCCGACCGCCGCCGGCTCTGCGGCTTTACGCTCCTGCATCGACGACGGCACTTCGAGTTCCGTCTCGACTTCCGCGAGCGCGTAGCTCACGCTCGCGTTCTCGGGCAGATCTGCCTGGTCGTCCCGGACGCGTCGCACGTCGTAATGCGGTGTTTCGAGCGCGGAGTTTGCAACGAGTACGACCTGGGTGTCGTGCCGTGTCTCGAGACTCTGCACCCAGTCGCGTTTCTCATTCAGCAGGTAGGTCGCAACCTCGACGGGCAGCTGCGCAATGACCTTGACCGTACGGTCCTTGCGCGCCTCTTCGCCGACAATGCGCAATATCGCAAGGGCCAGCGACTCGACGCTGCGGATCGTACCGAAGCCGGTGCAGCGCGGGCAGGTATGGTAGCTGGATTCGCCGAGCGACGGCCGCAGGCGCTGTCGCGACATCTCCAGCAGCCCGAAGCGCGTGATCTTGCCAATCTGCACGCGAGCGCGGTCCTGTCGCACCGCTTCGCGCAACCGGTTCTCGACCGCCCGCTGGTTCTTTTGCGGTCCCATGTCGATGAAGTCGATGACGATAAGGCCGCCCAGGTCGCGGATGCGCAGCTGGCGGGCAATCTCGTCAGCCGCCTCCAGGTTGGTGTTGAGCGCGGTTGCCTCGATATCCCCGCCCTTCGTCGCCCTTGCCGAGTTGATGTCGATAGACACCAGCGCCTCGGTGTGGTCGATGACGATACTGCCGCCGGACGGCAGCGTGACGTTGTGTGCGAACGCCGATTCAATCTGCGACTCGATCTGGAAGCGCGTGAACAGCGGCACCGGATCGGCATACAGCTTCAGCTTGCGCAGGTTGTGCGGCATGACCTGCTCGACGAATTCCACGGCTTCCTTGTAGGTCGCTTCGTCGTCGATCAGGATCTCGCCGATCTCGTTCGTAAGGTAATCGCGCAGTGCACGCACGACGGCATTGCTCTCACGATAGATGAGGAATGGCGATGGGCGCTGCAGCACGACGTTGAGGATCGCGTGCCATACGGCCAACAGGTTTTCGAGGTCCCAGGCGAGTTCCTCGGCGCTGCGGTCGATGCCTGCGGTCCGCAGGATGACGCTCATGCCGTCCGGCACCTCGACCCCGGAGAGCGATTGCCGCGCGAGGTCGCGGTCCGAACCCACGATGCGCCGCGACACGCCTCCGGAGCGCGCCTTGTTAGGCTTCAGGACGATGAAGCGGCCGGCCAGGCTGACGAAGGTTGTAAGGGCGGCACCCTTGTTGCCGCGTTCTTCCTTGTCGATCTGTACGACGATATCCTGGCCTTCTTTCAGGACATCGCGAATATTGGGCTTAGTGCCGGAGTCGATGTTTTTTACGAAGTATTCGCTGGAGACTTCCTTCAGCGGAAGGAAACCGTGCCGGTCGGCACCGTAGTCGACGAACGCGGCTTCGAGGCTCGGCTCGATGCGCGTGATCTTACCCTTGTAGATATTGGCTTTCTTGCGTTCGCTCGCGGGTCCTTCGATATTCAGGTCAAAGAGGCGTTGGCCATCGACCATCGCCATGCGCAACTCTTCTTCCTGAGTTGCATTGATCAACATTCTTTTCATATTGCCCTACTTGTAGCGTATCTGAGGGCAGCGAATCGGAGCGGACAGGCAGGGCGCAGGTCACGAAAGCCGGGCGGATTGAAGTGCGGCGCGTTTCGGCGCCGTGCCCGATACTCGAATAACTCTTGTCAACGCGATCCATGGGGATCGGGTCACGCGAAATTAAATTCATTGTTTCCCTGCGGCCTTGCCGCGCTGGCGCTTGCCGAAATCCGTACTCGCTGCCAGTGGAATCTGGTCACGGTTAAGAGTGACCGTTTCGGATCTCGCAAGCTGCGGGATCCGTTCATAAATGTCTGTAAAATGGCTTTCTCAACAGGCGGCT
>JBFEXY010000136.1:0-6594 GCA_041562415.1 Woeseiaceae bacterium | reverse complement strand
GCGCCCGAGCCCGAGTAAACCGAGGGATTTCATCAGGGTTGGGTGCGCTTCCGCGCCGACGATTACCGTCAGCTCGGGCGCCCCGATCAGGCCGTGCTTCTCTACGTCCCAGCCGACATCGGCGAGCACCTTGTGCCGGGCCGCTGCAAGCGCCGTGAAATTGGCGATCGTCGCGCCGGTTACGAAACTTGCCGCGCAGCCCTGCGGCAAACCGAACAGTTCGCACAGCCAGCGCTGCGATACGTTCTCGAGCATTGCTACCGCGGGAGTAATTTCGCTCATCACGGAGTTCTGGTCCCAGGCCGTAGCCAGCCAGTTGGCGGCAACGGTCACCGGGAGGGAACCACCGATCACGAATCCGAAGAAACGCGGCCCCGCCATCGCCACCGATGCGGGTGAACCGATCTCGTCCAGCATCGCCAGCGTCTCGGCGTCGCCGCGGCCTTCCTCCGACAGTGCCTCGTCAAATCCTGCCACCGCGGCGACCGCCTCGGGCGTGGGTCGCACCTTGCGCTCGTCAAGTGACGCACGATAACGAATGCCGCGTTCCGCCGCGTCGCGCATCAACTTGTCGTCAACACTCATACCGACTCCTCCATGATCAATGACGAATACCGGCATACCGTCCCGAGCGCAAGACAGTCGGCAGGAATGATTCGCTTGCCGTTCTTCATGAAGGACTGCTTGCGTGATCGCGGTAGGCGCATTGTCACACATCTGCGGCGAGACTTTGCGGCCTCGATCGAGTCCGTATAATGCCCGCATCGTGATCTACGATCTGCATTGCCACAGCAGCGCCTCTGACGGCGCACTGGACCCGGATGCGTTACTGCTGCATGCCGCGGAGTCCGGTGTCGACGCACTGGCGATAACGGATCACGATACGCTCGCGGCGTTCGACCGGATCGTCACCCCGTATACGGTCCCCCGGCTTATCCCGGGCATCGAACTCTCTACGACATGGCGCAACATCGGCGTGCACATCGTCGGGCTCAACATCGATCCGGCCAGCAAAGCCCTGCGCCGCGGAGTCCGGCTGCAACAACAATCACGGGACGAACGCGCCCGTATCATCGCCCGGCGGCTGCGCTCGAAGGGGCTTCCGGACATGCTCGACGCCGTCCTGCACATCGCCAACGGAGAACCTGCAAGCCGGCCACACTTCGCCGAGTACCTGGTCAGTTCCGGGATCGCAAAAGACACGAAGGCGGCCTTCCGCAAATACCTCGGCGCGGGAAAACCCGGTGACGTGCGGCACTGCTGGGCGTCGCTGCCTGAAGTCGTAAACTGGATCGTGCAGTCCGGGGGCAGCGCCGTACTCGCTCATCCTGCGAAGTACAGGCTTACGAAAACGAAACTCCGCGCCCTGAGTGCCGACTTCCGCCGCGCTGGAGGGACGGCAATCGAGGTCGTGTGCGGACAGCAATCACGCAACACGACGACACATCTTGCACAGCTTTCGCGCGACCTGGATCTAGCCGCGTCCTGCGGCTCCGATTTTCACAGCGGCGACAACTGCTGGTCACGTCCCGGTGGATTCGCGCCACTGCCGGACGACGTGCGACCGGTCTGGACGACATGGCAGACACACTCGAAATAACGGACGAGATCGCCGTCCCGATGGACGACATCGTCCTGTCGGCGATGCGTTCCAGCGGAGCCGGCGGACAGAACGTCAACAAGGTGGCAACCGCGATTCACCTGCAGTTCGATATCCGTGCTTGCAACGCCCTGCCCGAGCCGATACGAGCACGCCTGCTGGATATGGATGATCGCCGCATCTCCGCGGCCGGCGTCGTCACCATCAAGGCCAGGGAGCACCGTACCCAGGCCAGGAACAGGGAGGCCGCGCTCGAACGGCTTCGAGAGCTGATCAGGTCCGCACTCGTCGAGAAAAAACCGCGCGTGGCGACGAAACCGAGCCGCAAATCAATCCAGAAACGCCTCGACGAAAAGCGGCGCCGCAGCGACATCAAGCGTTCGCGCGGCCGAATCGACGACTAGGCCCGTTCGCAGATCGCGCTCTTGCCCGTCCAGGTACACGACCGTGCACGCCAGTAATCCGTAATGCCCAGCGCATCCAGAAGTTTCCCGAATTCCGGGTGTTCGCGAAGCGGCGCGACCTCCGGGATGAAAAGCAGGTCCATCTCGAAGACTTCGCCCTCGCTCTCGAGCAGCCGGGCGACGCGCATGGCGCCGTCGAGGTCACCGAGTACCGTACGCACGATGAATTCGATCTGCTCGCTGATACCGTCTTGCGACGCGGCTGCATCGACCGCCGCCACCGCAGCAGCGCGGTGCGTCTCGTCCGCCAGCGCGGCAAACACCGGGTCGATCCAGTCCTCGCTGCCGCCCGACATCTGCGCAACCTGGCGCGACAGCTCATAGGCTTCGGCGCTGCGCCCCTCGCGGAAGAGGAACAACGCATAACCCATCGTATGCGTCGCGCCGCTCGCACCGTATTTCGCGGCGCGCTCGAAGAACTCTTCCGAATTGCGTGTGTCGCCCAGCCAGAGATAGGCCAGCGCAACCCGGCTGTTGATCACGGCCGACGTCGGATCCATCTCGAGTGCGACAAGTGCCTGCTCGAGTGAAGCGTCCAGCCTGCCGACGGATGCCAACATGCGCGAATACCAGTTGAATGCATTCGGATCGATCACCTCCGACGACGTAGCGGCCTGGTAGGCTGCTTCCGCCTGCTGCCACTGCATCTGCTGGTGGTAGACGAATCCGAAAATCGCGTTCGCCGCATCGCTGATGCTGTCGTCGACCCTGATACCTTCCTGCACCGTATCGATTGCCGCCCTGTTCATTTCATCGGCGGGCGCATCCCTGTATGTCCGGAGAAGCAGGTAGGCATTCGCCAGCATCAGGTAGGCCGGGCCGAAGTTTTCATCCAGCCTTATCGTTTCCTGGAACAGCTCGATCGCCTCCTCGAGACTCGTGCCGCTATCCTGGCGCCGGTCGAGAGCATAAAGGCCGCGCATGTAGCGATCGTAAGCGCCAAAGCTCGCCGGCCGCGTCCTGCTGATCAACTGCTGTGACGATTTGCCGAACAGGTCGCGGCGCACCATCCTCGCGAGGTCTTCCTGCAGCTGGAAGATCTCGCTGACCGGCCCTTCCAGTTCTGCGGTAGCGACGACATCACCGCTGCGGCCGTCTTCGACGGTGTAGAAGATCTGCAGCTGGTCACCGACGCGATGGACGCGCCCGGACAGGACGGCATCCACGCCAAGGCTGCTGGCGATGGACGTCACCTCTTCACCCGCGTGTACAAGCCGGCTGCTCTTGACCGTGAAATCGGGGATGTTGTGCAGTGTATTGACCAGTTCGTCCTTGAAACCCGAAACCAGGTAATTATTCGCCGGGTCCTGGCTCGCGTTCTCGAACGGCACGACGCCGACAGACCGGAAGTCGCCGGGCGGCCAGAGCGTCCAGGCCAGCCAACCCAGGGCCGCGACCGCCAGGGCGGCCGCCACCATTTTCCAGGGAGCTGCCTGCGCTTCCGTCACGACCTGAACCGTCGCCGGTCCCTCGGCCGCAGCCGGTTCCAGGAGTTCCACCGGCTGCATGAGGCGATAGCCGCGGCGGGTCAGGGTTTCGACGTACTGGTGCGGACGCGATTTGTCGCCCAGGTGGCGTCGCAGCTGCGACAGGCAGCGGTTGATCGGCTCGTCGCTGGTGGGCCGGCCGTCCCAGAGTTCATCGACCAGTTCGTCGCGAGTTACCAGGTCACCATCGCGCTTTGCCAGGGCGATCAGAACGCCGAAAACTCGTGGCTCCGGCTTTTCCTCGTGCTCGCCTCTGCGCAGCACGCCGCGCAACGGCAGCACTTCCCACTCACCGAGCCGGAAACCCTGTCGGAGCTCGTCTTCTGTCGGCATCTGGCGCCCCCTGACGCCACCCCCCAGCGGTGGCTGCGGACCGATTGTACGGCATTGATCCCGCTGCGGCAGGCCCACAACGGGTGCCTTGCACGGGCCTTGTTACTGATTTACCTTTATAACATTGTAACAAGATCGGAGGCCGCCATGGCAAATCGCGTCGTGCAGCGCACGCAGACCGGGGTACGCATCGAGACCTCCCTCCTGAAAGTTCTCAAGGGCCTGGCCGAGTACACCAATCTGTCCCTGGGCGACCTGCTGGAGGGCATCGTCCTGCACAGCTTCGAGGGCAAGGCGCCCTTTTCTCCCGACACGCGAGCAGTTATCGAGCAGCTCAAATCTGTCTACGGCTGCACGCTGACAGCGGCGGACAGCCACCAACTGGAGGAACGTCCCTGAAGGGGATTCGGGCTAGAAGAGGCCCTCGATCTCTCCGTCGCTGTTGACGCGAATATTGTCGGCCGCCGGCTTTCTGGGCAATCCCGGCATCGTCATTATCGCCCCGCAGATGACGACGATGAACTCCGCGCCGGCCGCAAGACGTATTTCGCGAATCGGTACGACGTGGCCTGTCGGGGCACCAAGCAGGTTCGGATCTGTCGAAAAGCTGTACTGGGTTTTCGCCATGCACACGGGATAGCTGCCGTACCCGGCCTTGTCGAGTTTTACGAACTCATCGCGCACTTTCTTGTCCGCAATGATGTCGTCGGCGCCATAGAGCTCCCTGGCGATGCGGCGGGCTTTTTCCCAGAGGCTCAGGTCGTCTGCATACAGCGTGCGAAATTGAGCACTGCCACTATCGCAGAGTCTGGTCACGTGCTCGGCGAGTTCCGAGGCTCCCTTGCCACCGTCAGCCCAGTGCGTGCAGTCGATGGCGTCAACGCCGAATCCACTGCAAAAGTTTTTCACGATCGCCGCCTCGGCATCGGTATCCGCCGTATAACGGTTGATCGCGACGACGGTGGGCACACCGAACTTGCCGAGATTGCGGATGTGGCGGCCGAGATTCTTGCATCCCTTGGTAAGCGCCTCCGGGTTTTCTTTCGCCAGGTCATCCTTCGGCACCCCGCCCTGCATCTTCAGCGCCTTGATGGTTGCGACCAGCACCACCGCATCAGGCCTGAGTCCGGCTTTGCGGCATTTGATGTTGAAGAATTTCTCGGCGCCCAGATCGGCCCCGAAACCGGCCTCGGTGACAACGTAGTCGGACAGCTTGAGCGCAGTCCTGGTCGCCATGACCGAGTTGCAGCCGTGAGCGATATTGGCGAAGGGGCCGCCGTGCATCAATGCAGGGTTGTTCTCCATTGTTTGCACGAGGTTCGGCTGGAAGGCGTCCATCAACAAAGCGGTCATCGCGCCTTGCGCGTTGAGTTCGCGCACCGTTACGGGCGTGTTACTGCGCGTGTAGCCGAGCACGATATTGCCGAGACGCTGCTCGAGATCGGACAGGCTCGTAGCGAGGCAGAAGATCGCCATGATCTCCGACGCAACCGTGATATCGAATCCCGTTTCCCGCACGACGCCGTTGTGATAACCGCCGAGCCCGGACGTAATCTCGCGCAGGGCACGGTCGTTCATATCGACCACGCGTCGCCAGGTGACTCGCCGGGGATCGATATCGAGCTCATTCTCCCAGTGCATGTGATTGTCGATCAGCGCGGAGAGCAGATTGTGGGCGGCGCCGATCGCATGAAAATCGCCGGTAAAATGCAGATTGATGTCGGTCATCGGGACGACCTGCGCGTAGCCGCCGCCGGCCGCACCGCCCTTCATGCCGAAGCACGGCCCCAGGCTCGGCTCGCGCAGGCAGATCGTGGCCTTCTTGCCGATCAGGTTCATCCCGTCGCCGAGGCCAACGGTCGTGGTGGTCTTGCCCTCGCCTGCAGGGGTCGGCGACACGGCAGTGACCAGAATCAGCTTGCCATCCTTCTTGTTGCCGTTCGCACTGATGAAGTCGACGCTAACCTTCGCCTTGTCGTGGCCATAAGGAATCAGCGCATCCGCCGGGATTCCCAGTTTGGCCCCGATTTCCTGGATCGGAAGAACGTTTGCAGCCCGTGCGATCTCGATATCTGACTTGACGCTCACTTTGCATCTCCCGGTCGGACCTTTACCACCAAGGGGCCCGGATTCTATAGCAAAGTGAGCGGGAAAGAGACCGTCAGGGCGCGGAGACCAGTTGGTGTATCGAACCGCCGTAATTAACGATGAAGAGTTCGCCGCCAACCGACTCGCCGAATGCCGCGATTCCAAGTCCGGTCTCGAGCAGCACGTCGGACTCCGTGCCCGTCGGGCTGTTCGCCGGGATCCCAAACAACCTGCCACTGACAAAATCGCCGAAAACGTACCAGCCGACCATATCGGGCACCGCGCTGCCGCGGTACACGAAGCCGCCCGTCACGGAGGCGCCAAGCGAGCGATCGTACTCCGTGATGGGCTCAATGGAATCGGTGATGCAGTCGCTCGGCGGCTCGAAACAGTGCGCGCCTTCCCGATCGTCCCAGCCGTAGTCGCCGCCCGCCGTGACGACGTCAACTTCCTCCCATGCATTCTGGCCGACGTCGCCAACCCAGAGATCACCGGCCTGGCGGTCAAAACTGAAGCGCCACGGATTGCGCAGGCCCCAGGCGAATATTTCCGGACACGCCTCCCCGCCCACGGTGAAGCCCTGAGGACAGGTCTGGTTCGCGGCGAAAGGATTGCCCGGGTC
>JBFEXY010000135.1:0-6725 GCA_041562415.1 Woeseiaceae bacterium | reverse complement strand
GCCGAATTTGCCGGCATCGGCCGTGGCGCCGATGCCGAACGAATCCATCACCAAAATAATCGCACGTCCCATTCCGCGACTTTATCATCAGACAGCCGCTGACAGCTGCGGTTTTCAGAAATCGATCCTGACGTCGCCTCGTACCACCTCTTCCGCTTTCCTGAGGTCGGCCTGAAGGTCCTCCAGCTCCCGGGCCAGCGGGCTCGTCAACATCGCCGCCTCGACGTCGAAATCGAGGACAGGAATCTCGATCGGCTGCAAGGTGTTGTCAGCCACGGTCCGGGATACCGCCTCAGGTTCCTCCATGTCGACGATGTTCAACACGGCGATTACCGCAAGCGCCGCCGCTACTCCGGTCAGGCTGCTTGCCAGCCAGAAGAATACCGGACGGCGCCTTGGCTCCCGCTGTCGCGGTGCGGTATCGGGCTCGATCGCGGCGAGCGATGCCCGTATGCGGCTGTCGAGTTCTGCGGAGATTTCCGCATCTATGGTCGCTGCGTCTTCGCGCAGCTGTCTGGCGAGTTTATCCATAAGCTTCACTTCCGGCGTTGCCGGCCGTACCGTTCATTTCCAGCTCCAGCGCGCGGCGGCCCCGGAGAAGATTAACCTTGGTCCACGAAGACGATCGCTCGAGAACGCTCGCGATATCCCGCACCGACATATCCTCGACATAGCGCAGCCACATCGCTGCAAACACCTCGTCCGACAGGACGCGCTTTGCGATGCGCCACAGGTTGTCGCGCTCGGAATCCGCAATGCAGTGCGCAAGCGGATCGGCACTTTCGTCCGCGAGATCGCCAAGCTCGGCCAGGTTGGCCGCCCTGAGCTTTCCCGCGTTGCGAATGGCGATACGGTACAGCCAGGTGCTGAAACGCCATTGCGGGTTGTATGAACCGATATAGCGATAGGCATTGATAAGTGTGTCCTGCAGCGCATCTTCCGCATCCGCATGGCTTGCACAGCGCGTGAGCAGGAAGCGGAACAGGCGCTCACGATAGCCGTGCACGAGTTCGGTGAACGCCTCCACGGAACCGTCCTTCGCAGCATCGATGAGTTTCAGCTCATCGCTCACGACGCGAGCCCGTGCTTCCGCCGAACCGCTAGTCGTCCAGCGCCACGACGACGCTCTCGGGGTCCAGCGCCAGCCTGATATTCAGCGAGGAACCGTCCACGTCAACCTTCGTGCCTTTGAGGAACTCGGCAACCTCCGGATCCGTGTCTTCGCTGAACATCGCGAGGCTGATCAGCCCCCGTACGATGCTGGCGAGCGATTCCGCCATCTCCGGCTGTGTCGCAATAAGCTGAGTTTCGATCGCGATCTTGCCGGCAACATCCGCGACCATGACCGCGAGCTGCTCGGTGTTCTTCAGGATGTTGGACTTCCAGCCGCCGTCACCCCTGTCTTCGACCTGGTCGGCCTGGATGCCGGCCTGGATCAGGCTTTTCTCGGCCGTGAGAACGATCAGCGTGCCGCGGTCGGCCTTACGCGCAGGCAGCTTGCCCTTGCTGTCGAGCAGGCGTTCCATCTGCTCGCGCGATGACGTGGCCAGGATGCGGTCTTTCAGTGCAAACGTGAAGTAGACGCCGTTTTCGAACGAATCGACTTTGATGTCGCCGTTCTTCCCGTCTTTGTCGCCCTTGGCGAAATAAAACGTCGTGCCCTTGTGCTTCAGCGTGTCGAACTCGTCGGCACCCGCAGCCATGGCGAGCAGCTTGTCCCTGGTCTCCTGGCTGATGTTGCCTTCGATCGTTATCACGGCGCCGCTCTCTACAGCGGAGAATGCGGTGATCTTGTCGGCTTCCTTGTCGAGGTCGATACCGGCGTCCTCGCGCACATCCGTGAAGACTTCGCGTTGCAGCCAATCGTAGATAGGCCTGCCCGCATCGGAGCTACGCATCTCGTCGAAGTCGGCGTGGAAATACCAGGTCGACGTTGCCGGCAGTCCGGAGGCGGCCAGCTCACCCAGCACCAGGCCCGGCAGGCCCAGCAGCAGGACGACGATAAACTGTTTGGAAAAGCGCATGGTATGGATCCTCTGATTGGACATCTGCAGGCTTATAGCGCCCGGTGGCTCATTTGGTTACACCCGGCGTCGTCCGGCGCCTTATTTGCTGGTGAGCCTGCTCACGACCACCGTCGCAAGCGCAGCCACGATGAAACCCGGGATAGCTTCGTACAGCCCGTAGGCTTCCGCCTTGAAGAACTGCACCCAGACGACGCTGGTCAGGAACCCGCCGAGCATGCCGGCGACCATACCGGCGCCCGTGGTGCGCCTGTCGTACAGCAACGCCAGCACGACGGGGCCGAATGCAGCGCCCAGGCCGGACCAGGAGAACAACACGAACCAGAAGATCAGCTTGTTCTCGGCCATGTACACGGCCACGAATACGGCGATCACGCCGATGATGACGGTAACGATCTTGCCGTACCCGGCCAGCGTCGCGTCGCTTTTCGGGCTGCCCAGTATCTTCTGCATCGTATCGCGCACGATCGACGACGATGCCAGCAGCAACAGCGAATCGACAGTCGACATGATCGCCGAGAGCACGATCACGAAGAGCACGCCGGTCAGCAGCGGCGGAAACAGCTCGCTCGCCAGTGTCGGGAACACCTGCTCACTGTCCTCGAGCCCGGGGAACAGGGCGCGCCCGGCGATACCCGCCGTTACGGCCCCGAACAGGAATATGAACAACACCACGATCGAGACGATGCGCGCTTTCTTCAGCTCCATCTCGTCGCGTGCGGACATGTAGCGGATCAGCATCTGCGGCACGCCGAGGAACGGCAGGCCGATGGCGGCGAAACTCACGGCCGCCACGAATCCGGCCGTGCTGCCGTCGAGCACGGCGAACATGTCGACGAACGCGGGATCGTATGCATGCAGCGTCGCCGTCATCTGGTCGAGGCCACCTGCCGCGTTGATCGCAACCAGCGGTACGGTGATAAGCCCGGCGAGCATCAACACGCCCTGCACTACGTCAGTGTAGGACACTGCCTTGTAGCCGCCGACGAAGGTATAGCCGATGATGATGACCGCGCCGATGATCACGCCTGCACGGTAGTCGAGGCCGATGAAGCCGCTGAAGGCCTTGCCGGTCGCCACCATCTGTGCCGATACGTAGGTGGTCACCATCACCGCGATGATCGCGACGGCGACGCCGCGTATCAGGTGCCAGCGATCGTCGAAATTCGCCGCGAGGACGTCCGGCAGCGTGATCGAGTCCGTCTCGTCGCTGAGCCGCTTGAGCTTCCGTGAAATGAATCCCCAGGATGCGGCGATACCGATCATTTCCCCGACGATGACCCAGTAGGCCTGTGCACCGACGGCGTAGCCCATCCCGGTAAGGCCGAGCAGCAGCCAGCCGCTCTCACCGGTTGCGTTGGCGCTGAACGCCACCACCCAGTACGGCAGTTTCTTCCCGGCGAGGTAGAAACCCTTGAGCGTGTGGGTTTCCTTGCGGCTCCAGACAGCAAGCGCGGCGAGCGTTGCGAGGTAGCCGACGAGTACGGCGACGGTCGCCGTCATTCGTTTTCAGCGGTCGTAACGGGCTTCGATATGCGACCGGCAATGATCCCGGCGACCAGCAGGAATACGCCGATGCCTAACAGGTACTCGGGCCAGGAACGGGTAACGCCGCAATAGATGATAAGCACGATGTTGATCACCTGGAACGTGTTGATCAACTTGCTCTCGCGCTTGACCGCTTTCGGAAAACGGATCCGCGACACCATCAGGATAGCGAGTACGAACAGCAGCACTGGCAGATACAGGTTCAGCGGCAGGCTCGCGGCTATCGGGTCATGATGGAGGAGCACGAGTACCAGGGACGAGCACATCCCGCCACCGGCCGCGGTAATCGGAATGCCGACGAACCAGCCGCGCTCGGGCTTCGAGGTCGGCAGGTTGAAGCGTGCGAGACGCAGTGCGCCCGCGAGCGCGAAGACGCCTGCCGCTACTGCCAACACCCAGAACTGCCCGGTCTCGTATTCGATACCGCCGATCTGCATGCCCGCATTGAGCACAAGGATCGCAGGTGCAACCCCGAAAGCGATCAGGTCCGCCATGGAGTCGAACTCGGCGCCAAAACTGGATGTCGCCTTGAGTATCCGCGCGGCCACACCATCTACGGTATCCAGCAAGCCGCACCACACGATCATCCACGCCGCGAGTTCGAGGTACTCCCTTCCCCCGAGCTGTGTCGTTACGATCGACGCGATGCCCAGCAACAGGCTGAGCGCAGTGAAGCTGTTGGGAATCGTGTAGCGAAGGACTTTATTCAATAGCCCGGTTTGTCCGAGTGGCGAGACCGCCATACATTCTGCAGTCGGGCGCCGATATTATCCAGCCGCGCGCTATCCGCCGAAAGGTGAGCGGAAGCCCATGCCGCCGCCGCCCCCGGTTATCCCCAGGGGCCCGCGTGGCAAAACCAGCTGCATGCGCTGGCCATTGCGCTCGATATCCACGATAACGTCCTCACCGGGATCACCGGAAAACGCCATCGATCGGAGGTCGTTCATGCCGAAGACCCGCTTGCCGTCGTAGCTCAGGATCTGGTCCCCGGGCCTGAGGCCGGCGCGGTTCGCAGGCGAAGACCCAATGACCTCACGAACGGTGACGGATGCCTGGCTGCCCTGCGCCGTGAGATATTTTTCGAAGTCCGCATCGCCGAGCTGCTCGCGCAGGCTGTCCTGATAGCCGGATGCCCGATCCCAGGGACTCAGGGTCTCACCATTGCGCAGCGCCTCGTACTCGGCCTGCAGCGCCGCCATGCGCGTCTCGTCCTCTAACTGGAGGATCTGTTTCGCCCGCTCTTCCGTGAATCCGCCTGCGACGAGCCGCTCGGCGCGCATGTCCTGCAGGTCCCGCATGCGAGCCCCGCGGTCCCTCCTCCCGGCTTGCTGGACGCGGGCCTGCTCCCGTGCCTCGCTGTTCTCGACCAGGTTTCGAAGCAGCTCGTTCATCTCCGGCGAGTCGAATCGCTCGAGCTCTGCGTACAGGCCGTGCAGCTGCTCCTCGAGAACCAGCCGGGCGTCGCGCTCCCCGGCAACGGCACGTTCAAGGGCCGAAATGCGCTCCTCCAGCGGCGCAGCCGCGTCGAAAACGCCGCCCTCATACGCCGTATCAGCCTGCGGATTCGAGGTTGGCGTCGCCTTCATGGTAAAAGCGCCCGCTGCGAATCCCGCAGCAAGACTGAAGATGATCGCAAGCGTAATCCTGTTCATCGAAGCGCCCTCTCGTCTGGCTCCGCCACTGACTCCTTGGATAGCCGGCGCTGGTCTTGGTTCCCGGCCGGCTACTCGGCGTAGCGGGCCGCCACGACCTCCGCAGGGCAGGAACCGCCGGTATAGGGGCCGAGGCCTGTATTGACACTCGCGATCGCATCCGGCGCGATTCGTCCAGTGATGGACTGCCTGACGGTCTGGGTGCGGCCTGCCGCGTCGGTATACGAGACCTCGACCAGCACGCCTTCGATAGCCCAGGGCGTCGTGTTCTTGACCGACACCACGAGGTTGCCGGCGCTGTCCGCGTCGCAGCGCCGCGGTATGACCTCCCCGGGGCTTCGGGGCAGCTGCAGCCGCTGCAGTTTGTGCGTCGCCGCCTTACCGATTTCGCCGCCGCTCTTGGCGACGATCGCATAGTGCTCCATGGCCTTCTGGTCATTGCCCTGCTCGGCCTCGATATCGCCCAGAACATAATGCGCCGGCCCTGTCGGCAACATTTCGATGCTGCGCTCCAGATCCGCCTTCGCTGCCGTGGTGTCGCCGAGCTCCTTCTCCGCGAGACCACGCCGCAGGTAGTAATAGAAGTAGTCATCACGCCGCTGGATCGCGCTGTCGTAATTCTTCGTGGCCATGTCGTACTTGCGATCCACCAGCCGAACGTCACCGCGCAACGCATAGAAATGGCCCTCGTCCGGATACAGCTCGATCGCTTTTTCCGCGAGCGCCAGCGCTTCATCGGATTTCTCGTCCGCGAGCGCCTTGCGCCCCTCGTCGTAGGCATCGTAAGCCGGCTTCACCGCCATCGTCTTCTTCATGGCGGCCTGGTAGCGCTCGACGCCGAGTTCGCCGCCAGAGGGCAAGCTCGCGGCCGTCTTGATGTTCGCATCGACGCGCGCCCGGGACGGCGGGTGGCTGGCAAACAGGCCGCTCAGCCAGTCGCTGTCCTGGCCTTCGCTGAGGCGCACGAAGGTTTCCTGCAACGTGACCGCGCCGCCAGGGTCGTATCCGGCGCGAGACATGTAGGTCATGCCGTACTTGTCGGACTCGAGTTCTGCGCCGCGTCCGTACGTAGAGTTGAGCAACTGGGCGCCCACCGCAGCGCTACCGACGGCGAACTGCCCGAAGCTGTTGTCCCCGGTCACCATGGCGGTGGCGAGAACGGCAGTCTGCAGTATCACACCGCGAGACATCTGCTGGGCCGAGTGCTTGGCAGCGGCATGCACGATCTCGTGCCCGAGAACCGCGGCGAGTTCTGCCTCCGAATTCAATTCCGTCAGCAATCCGCGGTTGATCGCGATCTTACCGCCGGGCAGCGCCCACGCGTTCGGCACCGAATTATTGAGTACGACGAACTCGTACGGCAGCGGCCGGTCGCTGACCACCGCCAGCTTGTTTCCAACCTCCCTGACGTAGGCCGTCAGTTGCGGATCAATGTCGTAAACCCCGCCTTCGGCCTGCTGCATGGGCGCATAGTTCTGCTCGCCGAGCGCCAGCTCCTGGG
>JBFEXY010000134.1:0-6734 GCA_041562415.1 Woeseiaceae bacterium | reverse complement strand
GCTGCCTGGCTGGCGGAACTCAGCCTCGGCTGGGGGATTGTTGGCACGGGTATCCTGTTGCTGGGTCTGCAGGCCCTGAGAGCGCTTTTGCATGCCAAAGTAGATGTCTTCTGGATCGTCGTCGCCATGGCATTGGTGGTCGGCGGCTTCTGGGAACTCTGGGATGTTGCAATTCCGCTGGCGCCGTTGGTGCTGATCGCGGTTGGCATCGGCTTGCTCATCTGGTACTGCATGAAGACCCTGAGCCATCGCAAGCGCATGTTTTGAAGGCCGGGGCAGCACGCTTCCGAAACGGCCGGCACGCCAAATACTCCACAATCAGAGGTTCTTTGCGGCTCCAATCGCCACTAAACTGTGTCGCTGGCGAGTGCGACAAGGAATCCTATGACCCTGATAAGCCCGGATAACGACCTGGCGCTCATGGCGGTGTTATTTGTCATAGCCGGAGTTGCGTTCCTGGCAGAGAAGACGCGCGTCGGTTCGCACCTCACCGGAGCGGTGATCGCGATTCTTTCGGCGATCGCCGTCGCCAATCTGCGCATCATTCCGCACTCGGCGCCAGCTTTCGACTTCGTGTTCTCCTACTTCGTGCCCGTACTCATCCCGCTGTTCCTTTTCAAGGCGGATCTGCGGCACATGCTTTTCGAGACCACCCGCATGACCGGGGCGTTCCTGATCGCGAGTGCGGGTACCGTGATCGGAGTGATCGTCGCGGTAAGCCTGTTGGATCTCGGTAACCTGGCGCCGGGGGCAGACATCGAGCCTGCGCTGCGCGAAGCCGGGATAGCAGGGCTGTTCACCTCGACCTATATTGGCGGTTCCGTGAATTATGCCGCGTTGGGCGAGATTACCGGTTTAAGCACGGACGCATCGTTTTTCTCGGCCGCAACCGCGACCGACAATCTCTTCAGCGCCGTCTTCCTCGGCGTGATCGCCATGTTGCCGGGGTGGAACTGGCTGGCACGGCGTTTCAGCCATCACGACCATGGCGAAGAGCAGGCGGTTGTGGCGGGCACCGAGCCGATCACGGCAATGAGCCTGACGCTGGCGATGGCGACGGCCATCAGTTTCGTTGCAATAGGCGATTTCATAACGTCGCTGACAGGTATTCCCAGCCTGCGCTACGCCGTCATTACGATCCTTGTCGTGACGGCGGCAACGGCGTTCCCGGGGCTGATGAAACGTCTGCACGGCGGGTTCGAGCTCGGCGTCGGCCTCGCATTCGTGTTCTTCGCTGCGATTGCCGCCGGGGCCAACCTGGTCGCGATGATACAGATTGCGCCTTTGCTGATTGTCCTGGTGCTCATCCTGTTGAGCGTACATCTCGCGGTCCTGCTCGGCGTGGGGCGACTGTTCCGCCTGACTCTGCCGGAGCTCGTGACTGCCTCCAATGCAGCTGTACTCGGCGCAACGACGGCGCCGGCGCTGGCGGCAGCGAAGGGCTGGCACGATCTCGTCACGCCCGGGGTGCTTGTCGGGGTACTCGGCTACGCGCTTGGCACCCTGATCGGGACCGCCGTGTTCCATGTCTTCGGCCTCATGTAAGGTTGTGCCCATGAATGGCGGAGACATCATCGGGCGCGAACTGCGAAAGCACGGCGTGCAGTTTCTTTACACGCTGTGCGGCGGTCATATTTCCCCGATACTGAAAGGCGCCAAGGATCTCGGCATTCGCGTCGTGGACACTCGCCACGAGGCCACGGCGGTATTTGCCGCCGACGCGACGGCGCGACTGACCGGCATCCCGGGCGTCGCTGCCGTAACGGCCGGGCCCGGTGTGACCAATACCATCACGGCAGTCAAGAATGCGCAGCTCGCGCAGTCACCGGTCATCCTGCTGGGCGGCGCAGCGGCTACCCTGTTGCAGGGTCGCGGAGCGCTTCAGGATATCGATCAACTCGCGCTGTTCAAACCGCACGTGAAATGGAGCAGGGCGGTCAAGCGGGTACGCGACCTCGCGCCGGCGCTCCGGAAGGGCTTCCAGGTGGCGCAAAGCGGGGTTCCAGGGCCGGTCTTTATCGAATGCCCCGTCGACCTCTTGTATGACGAAGCCGTGATCCGGGAGTGGTACGACGCCGCGACGCCGAAGGGCAATTCTCTTCCGGACCGGATCATGCGCATGTACTTGCAGCATCATGCGCGGCGGCTGTTTGCCGATCCGGGCAGCGCCAGTGATGACGACGTCGCGCCCGTCGCTTCGCAGTCCCCCGCACCGGGCGTCATTCAGCAGGCAGCGAGCAAGCTCAGCGGTGCCGAACGGCCACTGCTCGTCGTCGGGAGCCAGGCACTTGTCGATGCCGAACAGGCCGCTGCGGTTGCCGAAGCCATCAACACTCTTGGAATTCCCGTCTATCTTTCCGGCATGGCGCGCGGGCTCCTCGGGCCCGCCCACCCCCTGCATCGCAGGCACCAGCGGCGCAACGCGCTGAAGGAAGCCGATGTCGTCATCCTGGCCGGCGTGCCGTCGGATTTCCGGCTCGACTATGGCCGTCATGTCAGGCGTTCCGCGTGCCTGGTATCGGCGAATCGCAGCAAGATCGATCTCAAGCGCAATCGAAAGCCTGATATCGGCGCTTTGGCAGACGCAGGGTTGTTCCTGCGTGCGCTCGCCGATGCAGTAGCAGCGGGCACACATGCGCGCTGGCAAGACTGGCACGTCGCTCTCGAGGCCCGCGATGGCGAGCGCGAAGCGCAGATCGATGCGACTGCGGGGCGCGATGCCGAGTACGTCAATCCTGTGTCCCTGTGCCGGCAGATCGACGCCGGACTGCCCGACGACAGCGTCATCGTTGCCGATGGCGGTGACTTCGTCGGTACCGCATCCTACATCGTCAGGCCGCGCAAACCCCTGAGCTGGCTGGATCCCGGCGTATTCGGCACCCTGGGCTGCGGCGCCGGCTTCGCATTGGGAGCGAGCCTGTGTCGCCCCGGCGCGGAAATATGGATGTTGTTTGGCGACGGATCGGTCGGTTATTCGCTCGCCGAATTCGATACCTTCGCACGCCACGACATCCCGGTTATCGCGGTGGTCGGCAACGATGCCGGCTGGACACAGATAGCGCGCGAACAGGTCAAGATCCTGAAAGACGACGTCGGCACGGTGCTCGAACGCAGCAACTATCATGATGTAGCTGCTGCCCTGGGCGGACGAGGAGTCCTGCTACAGCACGCCGACCAGGTCGAAGCCGGCCTGCAGGCGGCACGCGATGCTGCGAGTCAGGGCAAACCCGTGCTCGTCAATGCCTGGCTCGACAAGACCGACTTCCGGGAAGGTTCGCTGTCCATGTAGAGGGACGCGTCACTGCAGAAGTCACTTCGAGTGTCGTTCAATACAGGTCTGCTGTTATACCGAGGTAATTCGACGGGAATGGGCGTGTGGTTCCCCGCTAGCTCGGCTCGATATTGAATTGCAGGTAATTGTGGCGGTCCGGACTTTCGTCGATCAGCGTGACGATCAGCGCTGAGGATTCGGTGGGTGGCAGCGTCTGGCGCAGATGCTCCTCGGCGGCCTCCAGGTCGCTGATGCCGTTCTCCCGGGCATCGAGACAGTATTCCTTGATGAGCAACGCGCGCCGAGAGTACAACTGCACACGGTATGTACCGGTCTTGCAGTCGGCTCCCGGTTGTCGACGTTTTGGTTTGAATCGCATTATTGTTCTTCCCTGGTTCCCGCTAGTCCCTTGGTAAATATCACGATACTGCTAAGCATTTGGTTCCGCTTCAATCGTCCTTCCTGGCCGATTATGTAGAATCGGGCACACGAATCCGTTTCGTGGTGGGCAGGGTCTGATGAAGACGATCGGTTTGCTGGGCGGTATGAGCTGGGAGAGCACCGAGCTTTATTACCGGCTAATCAATGAAGAGACGAAGCGGATTCGCGGCGGGCTGCATTCTGCGCCTGTCGTAATGTTGAGTGTCGATTTTCATGAGATCGAGCAGTTCCAGGAGCAAGGCGACTGGGACGCCGCCGCAGGCCTTCTCACCGATAAAGCGCGTGTTATCGAGTCGGCCGGTGCAGATCTTCTGTTGATCTGCACGAACACGATGCACAAGGTCGCGGACCAGGTAGCGGACGCCATTGGCATTCCATTGCTGCACATCGCAGATGCAACGGCCGCGCGCGTTCGGGAATCAGGCATCGAGACTGTCGGGTTGCTCGGAACCCGGTTTACGATGGAACAACAGTTCTATAAAGGCCGGCTGCAGGAGCAAGGGCTCACCGTACTCGTTCCCGATGCTGACGACAGGAACCTGGTGCACCGTACTATCTACGAGGAACTTTGCCTCGGCCGGGTCAATCCCGGGTCGAGGCGCGAGTTCCTGCGAATCATCGACGCTCTTCACGACAGCGGCGCGGAGGCCGTTATAGAGGGCTGCACCGAGATTGGCCTGCTGGTCGGGCAGGAGCACACGGCCGTGCCACTGTTTGACACGACACGTATTCACGCCAGCCAGGCCGTCACCGAGGCGCTGAAGTAGCCGTCCATGCTCATGCCCACCAAAGCGGTCAGTAAATGATTACCAGTTTGTAATCTTCCGGCGTCGATCCCGTGTTGTAACCGTTAACCTCGACGTAATAGGCAAGGCCCGCCACCAGGTCGATGCCGAGGTGTTGCGTTTCGACAGTGCCGACCGGCGTACTCGCGACCGTACTCTGACTCTGGTCGTAAACCATCAGGTACACCTCGTCACTCTGCAGAAATTCCGAGCAGGTATCGGTGCACAGGTACACGAGGAAGTGTCCACTGCGCGTTGGCGTGAAGATGAAGAAGTCAGCCGGGTCGTCGGCCTGGTTGACGGAGCCCGTGATGTCGATGCCGATGTGCTCGTCGAGCGTAGCATTCCTGAAGCTCACGGGATTGGCGTTATCGAGCGTGCTGTTCGGCTCGTACTCAACGTGGAAGCTCATTCGCACGAAGTTGCTGCCTGGCGGGGGCGGAGGAGGTGGCGGAGGACTCGCCGGCGGTGGGCTGACCGGTGGCGGCGGGGGAGGCGGCGAAGTTACCGTTACCGTGCCGAGGCAACCCAACCCGGCCGTAAGAACGGCGACCAGGGCCGAGCATTCCATCTCATTATCGGAGCTGCCACCGCCGCAGGCGGCCAGGGTAGTCATGGTGAGCAGGGCGCCGAGCCGCTGCAGAGCCTTATTGATGGAGCGCGTGATGTTCATGATTCTCTCCCGTTTAAGTCGCGTCGTGACCAGCGCCTCGACGAGTCTTAATCCTGCAGGAGAGGCACTGCGGGGACCTGATGAACCTCTGATGGAGTGCTAATGAATCAGTTGGGAATCAGTTGCTTACATAATCTGACGGTGCTCAGCGGTGGCAGGCTGCTAGACTTTTCAATGGTGTGAGCTAATTGACGATCGGCAGCGGACGTGAGGCGAGATACGTGGAGCAGATAACGAAGATCCTCGTGGCGCTGGCGATACTCGCTGCATTGCCGGTGATGGCGCTCGACGAAGAAGATGTGCGTATCGACAAAGAGGGTCGCGCCTACCTCATCCACATGGTCTTCGACGTCCCGGCGCACGTAAACCAGATCAAGACGGTGCTTACGGACTTCACGCATCCCTCGCGGCTGAGTTCAGCGGTTACAGCGAGGGAAGTTCTCGGCCAGCAGGGCGGCGTTGTTCGCGTACGCACGGAGTTTCGTGACTGTGTCCTGTTCTTCTGTAAGAAAATGATCTTGATACACGACGTAACGGTCTCTGCAAACGAGGTTCGTGCCGACGTCGTTCCGGAGGGAAGCGATTTCCGGCATGGCTTCCTGCGCTGGTCGATTCATGTCATCGACAGTGAGACTTCGCACGTCGATTTCGAAGCCGTGATGGAGCCAGACTTCTTCGTCCCTCCACTCATCGGCGGGTTTCTTGTTCGTAACGCGCTCGCGAAGCAGGTACTTGCGACGGCGGAGAACCTCGTTAGAGAGGCGCCTCGCGAATCGCCGACGACGGACGAAAAGCAGTAGTCAACCCGGGATCAAACTAATCCGCGAGGCTATCGCTTTTGGCAGCTCGTGCCCCGGAACCGGAGCTGACCAGCGGCCAGAACAGCTGTTCCGCCGCAGACATGGGTTCGAGATTTTCGACACCCATGTGCCGGGGATAGCGCCGGGTGATGCGAGCCGTGCCGAAAAGTACGTCCCAGAAGAACAGCAGGTTGCCGTAATTGCCCTTGTAGAAAGTCGCGTCGTCGTTGGCAAACTTGCCGTGGTGTGCGCTGTGCGTGGCGGGAGTCGAGATGACTCTCTCGACGAGCCACATGAGCGGCGAGAGCCACTTGATTCCGTACAGTCGCTCATCCCAGCGGACGTCGGAGTGCGCACCGTAGATCACCGTCATCTTGATAACGAGGTAAAACGCGTACACCCACCCCAGCCCCAGGTAGATGAGTGCGCCGGAGAACCAGAGACCCGGCATGAGCAGGTAATAGAACACGTTGTTGCGATACACCACGCGGATAGACAGGTACTCCGCGTCGTGATGCGCGCGGTGCAGGTTGTACAGCCAGGGCACGTTGTGCGTGAGCCGGTGCCACCAGTATTGCGTCATATCGTCGAATACGAGTAACAGGCAGACCTGTGCCACGATCGGCAGGCTCGCGAGTATGCCCGCGGCGTCGGGTGCAACAAGCCCTGCGAGGAATGCACCACCCGCAAGCGCGAAGGGTTGGCTGACGAGCACCAGCGAGAGCGTGCTAACGACTTCGACAATGGCGTCGCCACGTGTCTGT
>JBFEXY010000133.1:0-6755 GCA_041562415.1 Woeseiaceae bacterium | reverse complement strand
TGACGGTGGCGTCAGGGTCATCAACCGCGGCTACAACGCTGAAGAAGGGGAATGGGACGAGGCCGAAGGTAAGGCATACTTCGTTGGAGACGAAGACGTGGGTCAGCTAAAGGTATCGTTCTTCGGGCCGTTCTATGGCGGGTACAACGTGATCGAGCTAGACCAGGACGGTTACCAGTACTCGATGGTGGCCGGGCCGGATCGCTCGTACCTTTGGATTCTCAGCCGGACACCGGAGATGGATCCGGAGGTATTGCAAACGCTCATCGCAAAAGCGCGAGACCTCGGCTTTCCCACCGACGAGCTGATCATAGTCGAACATGGTTCGCCGCCCACTGGCGAACCCGGGTAAAAAAAGGCCCCGAAAAGGGGCCCTTCGTATTTGGTGCCGGCACCAGACAAATCGGCAGGATTGCCGATTTGGACGCACGCAGTGCGCCCGAAGGGCGAGCGCCATGGATGGCGCGAGTCCACTCGAACCACCACCTCCGCCAAGTTGAATCGAGCAGTGAGAACGGTGGCATACCCTCCCCGGGGGACCCTGTAACGGTACAAATAGGAAGGGCCCCTTTTCGGGGCCCTTCGTATTTGGTGCCGGCACCAGGAGTCGAACCCGGGACCTACTGATTACAAATCAGTTGCTCTACCAGCTGAGCTATGCCGGCGCTGTTGCCGTGATTCACGGCGCGGGTCGCAAATTATTCGCTTTTACCCTCGCGGACTCAAGGGCCTGAATCACCTTACTGACCCCTCGGACAGGTGGCAGCATCGCGTAGTTTCACCTTGTCCTCACCGTACTGCTCGATGATTGCGCTGGCGCCCCGCCCCGGCGGCAACGCGATGTCGACGAAATACACCGTGCCTTCATTCATGCGCGGAGTGATCTCTGCATTGAGGCCGAGCCCCTTGGCCTGCAGCTCGATTTTTTCTGCGCCGTTGATATCACCGAAAAGCCCCAGCGAGATCTTGATTCCCTCGTCTTCCGTTTCGACGAGATAGGCATCGCCGAGCCCGCCGTCGCGCAGCTTGCCGAGTATTTCGTTGCCCGAAGCACGACTCTCGATGTTGCGAATCTGCACCCAGTGGCCGACAAAAATCTGGCCGACCGCTGACCGCACCTCCGCGCGCATGCCTTCACCCGAATATCGGGTTTGCGCAGTATCCGCGTCGGCGCTCGCCCGGAACGGCCCCACCGTGACACATGAACGGCCCATGACCGCTTCGAGGTCGGAGGGCTCGCCTGAACCGAGCACCGCACCGACGCTCGCCACGGCTTCTAACGAACGATCGGCCGTCACGTCGAGCGGGGGTCCGAGATCAGACTCGTCGACGATGGCGACACCGGGTTGCGGCGGCTCTTCCGCAAACCAGCCCCACAGGAGATAGAGGATATTCGCAAGCAGCAACAGTAACAGCAGATTCTTCATCGCTCGTCTAAGGTGTCTTGCAGCATTCGAACCAGACCCTGGAGGACAAGGTGCGGGCGATGCAGGGGTTCAGTGCCAAGCGCCGTAAGCATGCGCGAGGCATCTCCCCCGGTCAAGACCACTGCGGGATCGTAACTGTTTGAACGCAAAGTCGTAATTACACGGTCGACGGCGCCCGCAACCGCGTTCCATGCGCCGTTCTGCACCGCCTTGCCGGTGGTGTCGCCGAACATGTCGAGACCGGAAGCCGCCGACAGTCGCCGGCTGACGGCGGGGATGTCGCTGGTGCTCGCCGCGAGCGCCTCGAGCATGAGCCTGACGCCCGGAAAGATCTGGCCGCCGAGATGCTGTCCGTCGGCATCGATCACATCGATCGTGACGGCAGTGCCGGCGTCCACGACAACACACGCCGACTCCAGCTCCGCCCAGGCGCCAATCATAGCCACCCAGCGATCGACGCCCAGGCGCCGCGGATAACGATACCCATTGCGAACGCCGCAGGCCTGCCGCACCGGTTTCGCGAAGTGCACATCGCATCCGCAATGCATTCCGATTACGCCGGACAATCGGATCGCAAACGTCGTGCCTGCGACATTGCTAACGTGCACGGCATCGACGCCTCGCGGCAGGCGCGACGTGAGCACCCCGAGGCCCTCGTCCCGTATCTTGCGCATGCCGATGTGGCCTGTCCTGCGGATACGGTCATCTTCGAGCACACCCCATTTGAGACGGGTGTTGCCGACGTCCAGCAAGAGCGCTTTCACGATGACGGGCTTCCGGCCCCATCGACGAGGATGGAGCCCGATATGATTCGGGTAGTGGTCGTCGCGGCCTGTACAAGAAGCGCACCGTCGCAGTCGATACCGAATGCTGTACCACGTACCGTGGCATCGGCCTGCCGGACGGTCACATTGCGCCCGCGCAGCCAGTCGCACTGGCTCCAGGTCTCTGCGAACGCCTGCAGGCCCTGTTTCTCGAATGTGAGCAGCGCATCGATGATGTGATTGATCAACGCGGCGGACAGCGGCTCGGGCATCACGGCCCGCCCAAGCAGGCTTCTCAGGTCGACCGGCGCGTGAGCCCAGGCCGAATCGACGCTATCGACGATTTCCGCTGGCAGTTCGAGGTTGATGCCGATACCGACGACAATGCTCGCAGTCGTTCCCGAGGTGCCATGCGATTCGGCAAGCACGCCGCCGAGCTTACCGTCGCTTGCAACAATATCGTTCGGCCACTTCAACATTACGTGGTCGATACCTGTGTCCCGGAGCGCATGGACCGCGGCGACACCGATAGCCAGCGTTAGTGCAGACAGTTTTTCGGGCCTCTCCCGAAACGTGTGGGCGATCGACAGGCACAGGCTCGATCCGGGTGCCGACAGCCATCGTTTTTCGCCGCGTCCCCGGCCCGCCGTCTGGTGTCCGGCAATCGCGACCCGGTGCATGCCGGCAACCGGCGGGGGCTGTCCCATCAGGTAAGAGTTGGTCGATTCGATCTCCGGGAAGACATCGATCTGCGCCACCGTGGCGGCGTTGGCCGGCTTCAACGCGTCGTGGATCGCCGCAGAATCAATGCTGCTCATTATCAGTGACTCGTTCCTTACGGCGGAACAGCATCATCCTCTCGTTGCGGTTTTCCTCACCCCGGCGCATGCGCGCAATGTTGGAGCGATGCCAGAAGATGATGAACATCGCCATGACAGTGGAGTAGATGAACAGGCCCTGGTCTGCAGGCAGCCGGGTGGCCGCCAGCCATACCGGGACGGACACAGCGGCGGTCATTGTCGCGAGCCCGACGTAACCCGAAAGTACGACGACCCCGGCCCATACGAGCAGCATCGGCAGGATGACGGCGGGATTCAGCGCAACGAACGTCCCGACGTAAGTTGCCGCACCCTTGCCACCGCGGAAGCCGTGGTAGAAGGGCCACACGTGGCCGAACACAGCTGCGGCTCCGCAACTGAGCGCAAGCCAGGTACGCGAAATCCCCGGATCGATGCCGACCAACGGCAGGTCCAGCAAAGGGACGACGCCCGCCCCGATCACTCCCTTGCCAACGTCGATCAGCACGACGCCCAGCGCGAACGCTGCACCTTGCGTTCGCAGCGCATTGGTTCCGCCCGCATTACCGCTGCCCATGGTGCGAATATCGACGCCACCGCGAATACGGCCCATGACCATGGCACCCATAACAGAGCCCAGGAAGTAGCTAAGCAGGAACTTGACGCCGAGTTCGAGCATCACACGTAACCTTTGCCAGTGGCGACCGGCGCATTGTAGCATCGGGTGCCTTGTACCAACGGTCACTCGATGACGGTCCGGACTCCTATTTTATTTCTGAATCCGATTGCCGGTCGAGGCCGTGCAGCACGGCGATTGCCGCGCATCCTGCAGCTAATGGAGGCGGCCGGCATTCACGCTGTCGTGCACCAGAGCGTCGCCGTCGGGGATCTCGAAAAGCAGGTTCTGGAAGCCGCCCGGGACGGCGCGACGCAGCTCATCGTGGCCGGCGGTGATGGCAGTGTCCACGAAGCCGTAAATGGCATCATGAAGGCCGGCGGCTCTGCCGCGCTCGGCGTCGTGCCCGTCGGTACAGGTAACGACTTCGCGAAAGCCGCAGGCATCCCGCTCGACTGGGAAGCGGCGGCGACCCTGCTTGCGCGCCGCATTGCGGATGATGCGAGACCGCGCCGTATCGATCTCGGCCGCATGAACGATCGGTGGTTTGCTAACGGTGCCGGCATCGGTCTCGACGCGAAGGTCACGCAGATCGCTCGCTCGTATCGCTGGCCGATCGGCGACCTCGTGTACCTGGCCGCGATCTTCCACGCGATGGTGGACGGGATCGCGACCCCGGAGATCGTGATCGACGCAGACAACTTCAGGTGGGATGGCCCGCTGACGCTCGTAAACGTGAGTAACGGCCCGTGGGTCGGTGGAATGTTTCATATCGCGCCGATGGCAAAGAATGAAGATGGTGTCCTCGAATTACTGATTGCCGCACCGGTCACGCGCGGCCGTATTCTGCAGCTGCTGCCGAAACTCATGCGCGGCAGTCACATGGACGAAAAGGAAATCGTGCATGCGAGCGTTCGTCGGGTCAAAGTCTCCGCGTCCGCTGCCGTGCCGTCCCACCTCGATGGTGAGGTGCAGCCGCTGCAGTCCGTGTTCGAGATCGAGGTTCTTCCGGAATCACTACAGTTGCTGTAGTACGGCAAAAGCCACAGCACTGGCTATTCGCCAACGTCGTCGCGTGGTTAGCAGGCCTGCCGTGGACGTTCCTGCTACCAGCACTGCTACCGGAATCCGCACCAATGGCAGTGTGGATTTCGACCTTCGTTGTCGCGGGAATTCTCATGGGGGTGACGATCGGCATCGTCACCGGCGTCGCCGTCACTCGGATGCGCGCCGCGAGCCCAGGTAGATTGCAATAAGCGCAATTGCAGCGCCCGCAATTTCCACGGGCTGCATTGGCCGGCCGAAGAACAAGACGTCCCACACGAAACTCAGCGTCGGCTGCAGCAGCAGTGCCAACCCCGCCTCGGTCGTGGAAACGTGCGGCAAACTGCTTGCGAGAAGGAGCGCACCAAAACTGTGTGACAGAATCCCGTAGCACAGCAACCACTTGATATCTGCGGAATCCGGCACGGCGAGGGATACGCCTTCCACCTGGGCGATCAGCACCAGCAGCAGAGTGCACACGATCGAAACCACCGCAACCTCTGACAGCGGCAAGCGGCTCTCGCTGTTGACGCGAGCCGCACGCAACGAGAGCAGGTAACCTGCATACATGATCGCGGTCAAAAGGCCAAAAATAACACCCAGCCGATAGTCGCCGGGCAGGCTCTGCCAGTCGAGGCCGACGATCATCACGAGCCCGAGTAGCGCAAGCGGGACCGCGAGCAGTTGCGTCGCGCTGGGCTTCTGACGCAGCAGCACGACACCCGCTGACATCATGATGAAAACCTGGAAGTTGGCAAGCAGTGTCGACAGGCCCGGACCGACATAAATGATCGAGCGGTGCCAGAAGAACAGATCGAGCGAGAAGAACGCACCAGCGAGCCCGACGAGCATCCAGGCGCGTTTCGAGAGGCGCAGCTTCTGCCGGGCAAAGACCATGAGGATTGCGACCGTCACGCTACCGATCGCAACACGATAGAAACCGCTGGTCGTCGGCGATATCGATACCAGTTTCACCCAGACCGGCGACAGGCTGATCAACACCGCGCCGAGAAACAGGCGCAGATGAGGACCCTTCAGGAACTGGATTGGCACCGGAGCATCACGCTCGATTCAGGCATGCAGCCACGCCATGCGGCGTGATTCCACGTCCAGCTCGACATCTTCGATCAACTCCAGGTAGCAGGTATCGAGCGGAGCCGCCGCGAGGCGTATGCGTGTCGTCACCAGTTCGTCCCCGCGAAAAACGACGAGCTCCAGCTCGTCGCCGTCGCGGTAGGCCTTGAGACGGCTGTCCACATTTGCGGATGTCAGCTGCAGTCCATCCAGCGCCACCGCCTCGTCACCCGGCGCTACGCCCGCGCGTTCCGCGGGACCACCGTTCATCACCGATGCGAAGGTCGACTTGCCATTTGTTTCACTAAGGGTCGCGCCGAGCCATACAGTACGCTGCTTCGAGTTCTCCAGCTTCTGTCCACCCTTGTCACCGCTGCCGGACGCGGCCCGCAGGTTGTAGGCGATGCCGTGAGTGCCCAACAGAGTCTCGAGCGGCAGCTCTCCCGTTCCGCGCACCGAGGCGTCGAAGAAATCATCCAGGTCGAGCTGCGACACTTCCGCCGCCACCGCCTCGAAACCGTCTTCAGGCATGCCCTCACCGCTATCGCCCCACCGTTCCCAGCAGGCCTTCATGACGTCGTCCAGGGAGACGCGCCCGTCTGTCTCGGTACGCAGCTTGAGATCCAGGGCAAGGGCGATCAGGGAGCCTTTTGCGTAGTAGCTCACGATCGCGTTCGGTGCATTGGCATCCTGCTTGTAAAACTTTGTCCATGCGTCGAAGCTCGATTCCTCGACGCTCTGCCGCAAACGGCCGCCGCCCCTAAGAACGCGGCTGATCGTGCGCCCCAGGAGCTCGAGGTAACTCTTCTCCGTGATGAGCCCGGAACGAACGAGCGCGAGATCGTCGTAATAGGAAGTAATTCCCTCGAATACCCACAGTAGTCCGGTGTACGACTCCGAAGAAAGATCGTAGGGCGTGAACGCTGCCGGCTTCATGCGCTTGACGTTCCAGGAGTGAAAGTACTCGTGACTCGCGAGGCCGAGGAAGGTGCGGTAGGCATCGCCGACCGCGTCTTCGCCCCGCACAGGAAGG
>JBFEXY010000132.1:0-6789 GCA_041562415.1 Woeseiaceae bacterium | reverse complement strand
GATGAGAACTTCCGCGGCCGGGCCGGAATCCGCGCCGCGGCTCATGGCGATAATCGGCTGAACGGCGAGTTCGAAGCCATCCTCGTGCAGCGCCGTCTGCAGCTCCCGTAGCCAGCGAATGTCGCCGCGCTCCCTCGCTACCGCTTCGTCCCGCGCCGAGTAAATATGTACCTTGCCACGTCCTTCCTGCTTGGCGACGTAGCATGCCGAATCTGCGGCACTCATCACATCCTGCACTGTGCCGCTGATGTGGCTGATCTCGACGAGACCGATCGAGATGCCGATATTGAAGATCTTGTCCTTCCAGACGAAGCGATAATCGGCAACCGCGTTGCAGATATCCGTTGCTATCTGCCGCGCCTTGTCAATCGGGCAGCCAATCAGCAACGCGCCGAATTCGTCGCCGCCGAGCCGCCCTACGAAGTCCGAGTCCCGCACCTGGTCCTTTATGAGCGTTGCGACCTCGCGAAGCATGCTGTCCCCGGCGAGATGACCGCAGCTGTCGTTGACTGCCTTGAAGCGATCGAGGTCCATGTAAAACAGCATGTGCACGACCTCTTCGGCATGAGCCGAATCCATTGCTTCGTCCAGACGCCGTTCGAATTCACGCCGATTGACCAGGCCCGTTAGTGGGTCGTGAGTGGCCTGGTAGCTCATCTTTCGGGTGAGGCCACGCAGTTCGCCGACGTCATGGAACACGACGACGGAACCGGAAATACTGTCGCT
This sequence comes from Woeseiaceae bacterium, assembly GCA_041562415.1. Lineage (GTDB taxonomy): Bacteria > Pseudomonadota > Gammaproteobacteria > Steroidobacterales > Woeseiaceae > UBA1847. Next base: position 6,063 of record JBFEXY010000132.1, on the reverse strand, counting down.
CGGACCGCGGATTGGCGAAGCCGACAGCTCGACCGAGTGCTCATGTTCGCCGTCCTGGGTGACCATGACCGCCCTGCGCCCCATATTGACGCGGCGGCGCATTGCGAGGCATCGATCCACCGGGTCTCCGAGCGGGCGGCGGTCAGAATCGTCTACGAGCGTGAATAACTCGCCGATCTTGTGTCCCGCAGCATCGTCCCGGCTGGTGCCGATCAGCGTCTCCGCAGCACGATTCATGTAGTCGATGTGGCCGTCATTGTCGGTGGTGATGATGCCTTCGCCGATCGACTCCAGCGTGAATTGGGCCTGTCGCTTGCTGCGCGACAGGGAGACTTCGAGGCTTTTCCGATGGCTCACGTCGCGCGCCACCGTCAGAATCGCCGGACGTCCGTTAAATTCGATCGTGGAACTCTGCGCCTCGACCCAGAGCCCGGCGCGCGCGCCGTTTATTAGCTGAATCTCGAGCCGGCGCGGCACCTCCTGCCCCTCCAGGCGCCGCGTCACGGACTTGCGGAACAGCGCGCGGTATGCAGGTTTCACGAGATCGGCGACGTCGCGACCGACGAGCTGTGCTGCGTCCAGCCCGATCAATGAGGCCGCCGAATCATTGGCCAGCAGGATCTTCTCATCATGGATCAGGACGATCTCGGGCAGCGTACGCGCAAAATCCCGGAACAGCCGGTCGCGCCCCTGTATTTTCTGATCGCGCTCACTGAGCGCGTCGAACAGCCGGTTGATCGTGAGTGCGATATCCGCCATTTCGCGGTGCTCACCAACGCTGAGCCGGTGTCCGACCGAGGCGTCGGCCGACACCGTGACCATCTCTTCACTGAGCCTCCGAACCCGCTGTTGCAGCCGACGCCTGGCGACCATGGCAATCGCCGCCGCAACGATCGCCGCCGCCAGCAACAACGACAACGCGATCAGTATTAGAATCATCGAGTCCATTCAGCCGCCAATATCAGGGCTCGCACGCACCGCTGCAAGTGCAATCCGCTCGTGCCAGATGTGATGCCGCTCATTTATCATTTGTTATTATTAGCCGCTCGAGGATCGTCGCCGCAGGCGCGACTTCGAGCTCGAAAGAGCCGTAAGATAAGGCACCAGTAAGCATATCCCAGTGGCTGAGGCCGACTGCCTTGATTCACCATAATTCGGCGGCCCGAGATGCGCATGCCAGCCTACGTGGCATTGTTTTGAAAGACTAAAGAGAAACCCGCAGACGACTAAACCATGAACATCGATTTCGCACGACGACAGATGATCGACCAGCAAGTTCGCGCTTGGACTGTGCTGGATCCAGCCGTTCTCGACGTATTGTCGGCCGTACCGCGCGAGGATTTCGTGCCCGAAGCCTACCAATTCATGGCGTTTGCGGATGCGGAGATCCCGATAGGCCACGGTGAATTTATGATGACACCGACGGTCGAAGGCCGCGTCTTGCAGGCGCTCGAACTTGATCGGAACGATCATGTGCTGGAAATAGGCACCGGCAGCGGTTTCCTGACGGCGTGCCTCGCAAGACTCTCCGCCACCGTGACGAGCGTGGATATCCATGAGGATTTCGTTCGTAGTGCGGCACATAGACTCGCGAACGCCGGCATCGACAACGTCGGTTTGCACACTATGGATGCAATGCGTGAGTTACCCGGCGGGGGTTATGATGCAATTGCCGTGACCGGGTCGATTGAGACGTTCGATCCCCGTTTCGCCGACGCCCTGAGACCGGGGGGCCGCCTGTTCGTGGTCGTCGGGCCGCCTCCGGTTATGGAGGCCCGCCTCGTTCGCCGTACGCATGAAACTGACTGGAGAAGCGAAACCCTGTTCGAAACGACTCTCGCTCCCCTCGTTCATGGTAGTTTGCCACCACAATTCGTCTTCTGATGATGACAATTGTTTGCGCCGGAAAGCAACCACTTCGACGCAAGCTGCATCTACGTTGTAGCAATGGCGTTGTACCATTCGGGCGAACTTTCGCCTGCCTGAAGGCGTCGGACAGCGTAGGACGTTGATTTTCGCAACTGGTTTAGTGATATAGTATACTATAACACTTTGATAAAACTCCCCGCCCCCGGAACCTCGTGGAACACATGCGCATGAAAAAACCACAGACTTTCAAGGTATTACTGACTGCAGCCGCAATGCTCGCGGCATCGGTGCCCGGCCAGGCCGCCACGCTGCTAGAGATCTACCAGCAGGCATTGCAGAGCGACCCGCGAATTCACGAAGCCGAGGCGCGCCGGCTTGCTGCGCTCGAAGCGGAACCGCAGGCTCGCGGCGTGCTGCTCCCGCAGATAGGCTTCGGGGCCGACTGGACAAAGACAGAAACGTCCGGTTCGGGCGTTCAGAACACGGTAGTAGAACAGCCGGAGGGATCCGGAAATTTTGTCGTCGTTCCGTTCGGGTTTCAGACCGAAGTCGAGGACGAGACGACCCGCTGGCAGTTCAACCTCCGGCAGACGCTGTTTCGCTGGGACCAGATCGTGGGCCTCCGGCAGGCAGACAAGGTCGTGGCGCGGGCCGAAGCCGATCGTGAGGCCGCGCAGCAGGACCTGATTGTTCGTGTAACCGATGCCTATTTCAACGTGCTCGGCGCTGAGGACCGTCTGCTTGCCATCCACGCTGATCGACTCGCGATTGCGCGCCAGCTCGAGCAAGCCAAGCAGCGTTTCGAAGTCGGACTTATCGCGATCACCGATGTTCAGGAATCGCAAGCCGCCTACGACCAGTCGGTCGCGAACGAGATCGCCGCGAAACGCTCTCTGGCGACGGCACGTTATCTGCTCGGCGAAATTACCGGTTCCTATATCAGGGACCTTTCCGCGCCTGCGGAGAACCTTCCGCTAAGGACCCCCGACCCGTCAAGTGAACAGGCATGGCTCGACCTCGCGATGAGCCAGAACCTGGCGTTAGTCTCGAGCCGACTGGACGAGGCGCTCGCCCGCGACGAGATCTCGTTCCGCCGCAACGGCCACTATCCGACCGTTGACCTGGTAGCGAATGTTGGATCGTCGGATTCCAGGCAGGACCAGGACACCTTTAACGGCTTCGGCCCGCTGCCGGCAGACAGCGATTTCAGGAGCGACAGCATCGGTATCCAGTTCAACCTGCCGATCTTTTCCGGCGGAACAACGTCATCTCGCGTCAAGGAAGCCATCTACCTGCATCGCGCGTCGCGCGAACAACTGCAGCGCGTCACGCGTGAAACGGACCGACAGACGCGCGATTCATACCTCGGCGTACTTGCCGAGATCAGCCGAGTTCAGGCACTGGAACAGGCCGTCGCCTCGGCCAGGACCGCGCTCGACGCAACACAGGCCGGCTTCGACGTGGGTACACGCACCATCGTCGACGTGTTGCTATCGCAACGTAATTTGTACCAGTCGATTACGAACTATTACCAGGCAAGATACGACTATCTGCTGAACGTCATGCGCCTCAAGCAAGCGGCCGGAACCTTGCAGGTACAGGACCTCGAGAATCTCGAGCCATTCCTCGTTGTGCGCAAACCGCCGGAGGATCAATTCGCCGAGGAGGCCCGAAAAGAGGCCGAAAAAGAGACGGAATAGGCATTCACCTTACCAGCGGCTCGATCATTGCCATCAGTCGCGCCAGTGCGCCCCGGTTGCGTTCGAGAATCCCGCGCCCCGCGTCGCCCAGGGATGACGCCGCCTCCGCATCGGACAGGAGGCCCTCAACCGCGGTGGCGAGTTCTGCAGAGTCACTCACCAGCTTGCAGGCGCCTTTCGCGATGAACATGTCCGCGATCTCCTGGGCGTTGAACACGTACGGCCCGCTCAACAGCGGCACGCCGAGTGCTGCAGGTTCCAACAGGTTATGGCCACCGATCGGAACGAGGCTTCCAGCGACGAAGGCAACGTCGCTGGCCGCGTAAAAGAGCGTTAGCTCGCCCATCGTGTCACCGAGAAATACCTGTGTGGTGGGGCCGCAGGTCTCGCCATCGGTGCGGGATACGACGCTCATACGCCGCTTCTCGATCATGTCCCGAACGGCAGGGAATCGCTGCGGATGCCGCGGCACCAGTACCAGCAACAGTTCAGGGAATGTCTTCAAAAGGGCCTGCTGAGCGGCAAGAACAAGCTCTTCTTCCCCTTCATGCGTACTCGCGGCAATCCACACCGGCCGATCGCCGAATAACTCCGCGCGCAAGTTGCGACCACGATCCGCAAGATCCGGCGGCAACTCGACATCGAACTTGATGTTGCCGGTGACTCGTGTGCGCTCCGGCGCGGCGCCCAGCGACAGGAATCGCTCGGCGTCTGCCTCGCTCTGTGCGGCGATTATTATGCCGTGCGACAGGGTCTCCCGAAACAGCGGCAACAGGCGGCGGTAGCTGCGCACGGACTTCGGTGAGATGCGTGCACTCACCAGCACCAGCGGGATGTCGCGCACGCCGCAGCCCCGATACAGGTTCGGCCAGATTTCCGTTTCCAGTACCAGCGCGATCGCGGGGTTTGTCGCCTCGAAAAAGCGCTTAATCACGTGCGGCGCTTCGAAAGGAATATAAGTGTGGTGCACCTCGTCGCCGAACAGCGAGGCGACTCGCGCTGCCCCGGTTGGCGTGACCGTCGTCACCAGCAATGGCTGGTCGGGAAATCGTTTGCCCAGCGCCCGGATCAGTGGCACTGCCGCCACGACCTCTCCCACGGAGACCGCGTGAATCCAGATGCACTGCTCGAGCCGGGGATAGCCGAGGCCCAGGCGCTCACCGATACGCTCGAGGTATGAGCGATTGGTGATTCCGCGAATCAGCCAGTAGCCGATATACGGCAGTAACAGCACATAGGTCAGCAGGTTATAAAAGATGTGCACGCCGTAGCCGCAACCCGCAAGGGCGCTCAGCCGCCGAGCTTGTCTATGATGCGGCTGGTAGAGTGACCATCGCGGAAAGTTAGTACCCGAACCTCGCCGCCATGCTCCAGGACTTCCTTACCACCAGCGATCTGCTCCGGCTGGTAATCGCCGCCTTTCACCAGTACGTCCGGTAGCACGGCTGTGATCAGCGCGGCCGGCGTATCCTCGGTAAAAGGCACCACCCAGTCCACGGCCGCGAGCCCGGCCAGTACCAGCATGCGATCCTCGAGCGCGTTAATGGGACGCGACTCGCCTTTCAGCCGTCGCACGGAATCATCATCGTTGACCGCGACGATCAATCGGTCGCCGAGACTCTTGGCTTCCTCCAGGTAGGCGACGTGACCGGCGTGCAGGATATCGAAGCAGCCGTTCGTCATGACGATGCGCTCCTTCCGAGCACGCGCTTCACCGACGTGCACCAGCAGTTCATCGCGGGACACGAGCCCTCGCCCGCCCTGGCCGCGCTGGTGCAGGGCAACCTGGATCTCACCCGGGGTCACTGTAGCGACACCGATCTTGCGGACGACGAGACCGGCCGCAATATTTGCCAGTGCTGATGCGGCAGCGAAAGACTGGCCGCTTGCCAGCGCGCCGGCGAGCGTCGCAATAACGGTGTCTCCGGCGCCCGTAACGTCATAGACCTCGCGCGCCTGCGTCGACAGGAACAGCGGTTCGTTGCCCGCTTCCAGGAGCATCATGCCCTTCTCGCTACGCGTCACCAGCAGCGCCGTCAATTCGAGCTCTTCGACCATCTGCCAGCCTCGTGCCACGAGTTCCGCGTCGCTGGAGCATGGCCCGGCTACGGTTTCGAACTCGCCCTGGTTCGGAGTCAGCAAAGTCGCGCCACGGTACTTGGCGAAATCGCGCCCTTTAGGGTCGACCAACACGGGCACTTGCGCTTCCCGGCACAAGTCGATCATGCGCCGAACGTCGGTCAACGCACCTTTGCCGTAATCGGAAAGCACCACCGCGCCGGCACCTGCCGCCGCTTCACCGAGCGCGTCAGCCAGCGCACTGTCCATGAGCTCAGCGGCATTTTCCTGGTCCAGACGAATGAGTTGCTGGCCGCGGCTTTGCACCCGAGTCTTGGTTATCGTCGGCCGATCGCTCACGCGCGCGAAATCACAGTCGATACCCTGGGCCTGTAACAGAGTCTCGAGCGTGCTCGCTGCTGCATCGTTACCAACG
>JBFEXY010000131.1:0-6825 GCA_041562415.1 Woeseiaceae bacterium | reverse complement strand
TCACGAGTGCTTCATCCAGCGTAACTGGTCCGGCGCCCCGTGTGCTGAAGTAATTCATCGTCAGCTTTCGAGCCTGGCGCCTTCCGCGTCGAGCGGGCTCACCCAGGACTGGCACTCGATTCCGAGCGCCAGGCAGGCTTGTTCCATCGCACTGGACATGTTGAGCGCCTTGCGCTCCTCGCAAAGAGCAAAAATACTGGGGCCGCTTCCCGAGAGGCTGCAGCCCAGGGCGCCGGACCGCATCGCAACCTCCTTGACGGCCTCGAAGCACGGTACTGCCGCAGCGCGTTGTGGCTCGATTACCACGTCACGAAGTGTCCGACCCAAGAGTTCAACGTCCCCGGCCATGCAACCCGCTATGAAACCGGCGAGGTACCCCTGCTGCTGGAGCCACTGCTCCATCGAATACCCTTTTGCCAGGCCGCGCCGCGCGTGTGCTGTATTGACCTGCAGTTCCGGATGCACCAGCACGGCACTGATGCCCGCCGGGACTGGCAGGCGCACGACGTCGGGCAGGAGTACGGTCGGGCACAGCACCAGGCCTCCTAGCAGGCTCGGCGCGACGTTGTCCGCGTGCAGCCCTCCGCTCGCGTATTTTTCACCTTCGAGGGCATAGGGCAGCAACTCAGCAGACTCGAGCGGGTCGTCCAGCAGGGCGTTGACCGCGACGACGGCCGCGACGGCCGACGCCGCGGAGCTTCCCATGCCGGACTGCAACGGCACGCCCTTGTGCACCTTGAGCGAGGCACCGCCCGTAGCGCCCGCGGCATTCCATAACGCCTGAGCGGCGATGGACGCCGTATTCTCGAGCGGATCGGCCGACAGGTAAGGATGGATCTCGCCGTCCAGCCCGCGCACCTCTTCGATCGATATGCCGGGCGTATCGCTGCGCGTAGCGATTATCGTGTCGCCGGCACCGCCGGAAAGCGCGAGACCGAGCATATCGAAGCCGACGCCTACGTTGCCGATGGACGCGGGAGCGAATGCCGTTACCGCATCAGACATAGCCTGCACCGGTGCTGAGGTAGTTCGCCAGGCGCAGCAGGTCCGCGAAAACACCGGCGGCCGTAACTTCCGGCCCCGCGCCGGGTCCCTGCACGACGAGCGGATTGGACGAGTAACGCTCGGACTTGAACTGCACGATGTTGTCGGTCAGGTTGATGTTGCAGAATGGATGGTCCGTGGCCACCGCCTCGAGTCCGACAGACGCATTGCCGCCGGCTTCGAAGCGGGCGACGTAACGCAGCCGCCTACCCTGCTTCACTGCGTCGCGATACATCGCATCGATTTCGCCATCGTGCTCCGGCAATCTTGCGAGAAACTCGTCGATGCTGCACTCGCGCAGGGCCTCGGGAACCAGGTTCTGCACCGGGAAATCCCCTATTTCGATTGACTCCCCGATTTCGCGCGCAAGAATCGTGAGCTTGCGGGCAACGTCCATGCCGGACAGGTCGTCGCGCGGGTCCGGTTCCGTATAACCGTTTTCCCTGGCCTCGCGAACGATATCCGAGAACGGCCGCGAGCCATCGTAGACGTTGAAGAGGTACGCGAGCGTGCCCGAGAAGATACCCTGCACTGAATGAACCTCGTCGCCAGTATGGATGAGGTCGCAGAGCGTCGTGATGATCGGCAGCGCTGCGCCGACCGTCGTTTCGTAAAAATAGTGCGCACTGCCCTCGTTTGCGGCCGCCTGCAAGGACCGGTAACTCTCGATAGGGCCGCTGAACGCCTTTTTGTTGGGCGTGATCACGTGGATGCCTCGCGACAGCCACTCGGTGTACCTGGACGCAATGGATTCGCTGGCCGTGCAGTCAATCATGATCGCATGCGGCAGATGATCCGGGTTCACGTGAGCCTCGAAGGCGGCCAGGTCCAGATCGACGGCTTCTTTATCGAACCCAGATTGCCACCCGGCGAGGTCGATGCGCCGATCGCCGAGCAGCATCTGGCTCGAACGCGCGATGCCGCGCATGCGCAGATCAAGATTGAACCGGTTCTCGAGGCGCCCATGCTGTTTTTCGATCTGCCGCAACAGCGCGCTGCCGACGGTGCCGGGGCCGATGAGGCCGATCGACACCGTCTTCGCGGACAGGTAGAAGCCCGAGTGTGCGGCTCGCAGCGCCCGTGTTGCCTCGTCGGAGTCTACGACCGCAGAGATGTTGCGCTCTGACGATCCCTGCGCGATCGCACGTACATTGATACCTGCGCGGCCCAGGGTGCCGAAAAACCGTGCGGCGATGCCGGGCGTGCCGGCCATGCCGTCGCCGACCACGGCCACGATGCTTTGCGAATCGGTGACATCGACGCTGTGAATTTGCCCGCTCGCCAATTCGTCTGCAAACGCGTCGGAAATCACCTGCCTGGCCCGCTCCGCGAGGACTCTCGGCACCGCGATACAGATCGAATGCTCGGAACTCGCCTGCGAGATCAGCGTCACCGAAACGCCGGCATTTTTCAGCGCCGCGAAAAGCCGGTCCGCGGTCCCTGGCACGCCGATCATGCCCGCGCCTTCCAGGTTGACCAGGGCCATGTCGCCGATCGCCGTGATGCCCTTGATACTGTCCGCGAGCGCCGCATCGGCCGCGATACGGCTGCCCGGATGATCGGGGTTGCGGCTGTTGCGGATGAAGACCGGGATCTCGTTGTCGATCACCGGGCCGAGCGTCTGCGGGTGGATGACCTTCGCGCCAAAATACGCGAGTTCCATTGCTTCGTTGTAGGTCAGCTGATCGATAACCCGTGCCTCAGGGACGCGATTCGGGTCAGCACTCATGACACCGTCCACATCGGTCCAGATGCTGAGTTCGCAAGCGCTGCTGAGCGCAGCGAAAATAGCGGCCGAGTAGTCGCTGCCGTTTCGCCCAAGGGTGGTCTGCAGACCGGCCTCGTCAGTCGCGATAAAACCAGTCATAACCGTGATACCCGAAAAGTCCGCGGGCACCACTTCTGCGAACTTCTTCCGGGATTCTTCCCACAGAACCGAAGGGCCGAGTTCGGTCTGGTGGACCGTAATGACCTGTCGCGCGTCGACCCAGGTCCCTCCCCGTTCCGGTGCGAGTTTTCCGAGCAACGCCGCCAGCAGACGCGCCGACCAGATCTCGCCGTAACCGGCCACGACGTCGCGGCTCCTCTGTGGCGCCGATCGTACCAGCGCGATAGCCTTCAGTAAGTCGCGTATGTCTTCCGCATCCCTTCCCCAGGCATCCAGGACCCGGACGAGCGCGTCAGCGTCAAGCAGCGCCTTCGCCGTCTGAGCGTAGCGCTCCCCGATGGCATTGAGCCCCGTCTCGAATGCACTGTCGTCGCGTTCGGCCTGGCTGGCCAGATTCAAAAGCGCGTCTGTCATTCCGCCCATGGCCGAAACGACCACCCCGACACGCTCGCCAGGACGCTCGATCATGAGCCCGGCCACACGGGTGAAACAGTCTGCGTCAGCGAGACTGCTACCTCCGAACTTATGGATTTTCCAGCGATCTTTCGCCAATTGCCCGTGCGCCCTCTACGCAAAACGCTGAATGATAGCGAGAGTTGTAAACGCCGTCGCCTGTTTTATCTGAAACGATAGCGCCGCTCCGATTATCACTCGCACGAATAGGGGACAGTGAACCTATCTCGCTTTGCAAGAAGGACCTTGTACCCGGCAATGGCGGCAAATTTGGGTCACTGTCCCCTGGATGGAAATGGTGGGGGCACTAGGATTCGAACCTAGGACCAGCGGCTTAAAAGGCCGATGCTCTACCGACTGAGCTATACCCCCGGCATGTCCGAGATACGGGCTGCGGTCGCAAGGCCGCGCATAATACCGGAAAGGCGCTAAATGACAAGCTTGGTGCCGGTCAAACGCCTTCCGACCCCATCCGTTCCAAACGTTGGCCGGCAAGTCTCGCGGCCGTGGTTTCAGGATAGTCCGCCTGCACCTTGGACAGCGCGGCACGCGCAGCGTCCCAGCGTTCCAGTTCGTAGTTGCAATACCCCATCTTCAGCAGGGCATCCGGCACCTTGCGTGAGCGCGGGTACTGGTCGATCACGGTCTGGAACGAGGACAGCGCCTGATCGAACTGCTGCGTGACGTAATAGGACTCTGCAAGCCAGTACTGCGCATTATCGGCCAGTTCGCTATCCGGATACGTCACGAGGAACTGCTGGAACGCCAGCGCCGCCGGCTCGTAACGTTGCTCCTTGAGGAGTTCGAACGCGGCCTGGTAGTTGTCCCGGTCAGAACCGCCCGGTACGGGCAGCTGGCCCGGCGGCAAGTTGCCACCTTCCATCACGCTGACCGCTCCACGTGCCTGCAGCGCACTCTCGAGGCTCTGGATGCGGGCGTCGAGGTCGGCGTAAAGTTCTCGCTGCCGCTCATAGGTCGTCGACGCGTTGTACTGGATTTCCTCCGCGCCACCCTGCAGCTCGTCGACACGCCGCTCGAGTGCGCTCAGCTGCTGCGTCATCGTGACCAGGCTCTGGTTCTGCACGACACGCTCGATCGTCTGCAATCGGCGATCCAGATCCTCCAGTTTGATGAGCACCGGGTCTTCTGACGGTGGCGTGACCGCCAGGCACCCGGATATCGCCAGAACCGCTGGTAAGACCGCAAGCGTACGACTGCCTTTCACTTTCTGATTACCCGTCGTTCTAATTCGTGTATTTGATCTCGACACGGCGATTCTGTGCCCAGGAATCATCGTCGCTGCCGAGGGCCACGGGCCGCTCTTCGCCGAAACTAACTGTCGCTATCTGCGACGCCGAGGCGCCCTGGATCATGAGCATGCGGCGTACCGACTGCGCGCGCCGTTCGCCGAGACCGATGTTGTATTCGCGTGACCCGCGCTCGTCGGCGTGCCCTTCGAGCCGAACGCGAATGGTCGCATCATTGGCCAGGATAAGCGCATGGCGCGCAACGATATCGGTAAAATCGGCGCGCACCTCCGACGAATCGAAGTCGAAGTAAATGATGTTGGTGAGCTCGCCCGCCAAATAGTCGTCGCCGATAGCCTCGCCGCCACCCAGAGGGTCATCGCCGTAGACATCGGTGTCCGCGCCGGAGCCCGCCGCGTCGTAGGTGGTATCGGTGGGATCGGGATCAGGCACCGTATTCGATGCGCAGCCGGCGAGCAGCGCAAGCATCAGGGTAGTTACTGCGAATTTGTAGTTAAGCATCATATCGTCCTTTGCGAAGTGTATTCCGGCCAGATCGGAATCAATTAAAAACTAGTAACGCGGAAACGGTGACCAGACCGGTTCCCTCACGTCGCCCTGCCCGGAACTGACTCTCTGACGAATCAATCCGTCGGCCGTCACGGTTTCGAGCACACCATTGCGTGCCTGCCTCGTGGCATAAATCAGCGTATCACTGTTCGGCGCAAAACTTGGAGACTCGTCCTGCTGTCCCGCAGAAACGACGAGTATTTCCTTGCTCCTGACGTCCATCACCGCAATTCGGTAGTTGCCGCGATCCAGATGTACCACCGCAAGGCGCTTGCCGTCCGGTGACAGTCTTGGCCGTGCATTATAACTCCCCTCGAAGGTCACGCGTTCCGGCGTGCCGCCGGCGGCCGGCACACGGTAGACCTGCGGCCCACCGCTGCGGTCGGACGTGAAATAGATATGACGGCCGTCCGGCGACCAACTGCCTTCCGTGTCGATTGCACGGTGCGTGGTGAGTCGCCGGGTCTGTCGCGTCGACAGGTCCAGCACGTGGATATCAAGGTTGCCGTCGATGCCGCCGAGCGTTAGCGCCAGCTCGCGGCCATCCGGCGAGAATGATGGCGCGCCGTTGATCCCGGGCTTGTTGGATACCTGGATTCTATTGCCGGTACGAAGCGTCTGGACCCAGACCGAGGAGCGGTCGTTTTCGAATGAGACATAGGCGAGGCGCCGGCTGTCAGGCGACCACGCGGGCGACATGATCGGATCGGTACTCTGCAGGATCACGGTCTCGTTTTCCCCGTCCTGGTCGGCAACCACGAGGCGGTACGTCTGCACGTCCTGGCGCCGTTCCGCCGTAATAAAGGCGACCTTGGTCGCGAATACGCCCTTAATGCCCGTAAGCTTCTCGTAGATCATGTCTGCCGCCCGATGCGCGACGATGCGCATCGTGCCGCGGCTTGCGGGTATGCGATATCCGACGAGCTGCTCCCGGCCAAATACGTCGAACAGCTGGAAGCTCACGTCGTAGGCATTGTCGCCCGTCTGGACGACCCGGCCGACGACCACCGCTTCCGCCTTGACGAATGACCAGTCATCGAAGTCCAGCTCGGCCCCCGTGGTCGGCTTCTGCAGCATGTTTTCTTCCGCGATCGGCGCGAAGCGTCCGCTGCGCTGAAGGTCCGCGGCTATCACCTCGGCGATATCGAGGGGCATGTCGGCCGACTGCCCTGACCAACCGAAGGGCACGACCGCGACCGGAGTACGCGCCACGCCACCCTTCGTTATCTCGACCGTGATGTCGCCGAGCGCGGTGCCGGCAAACAGAAAGGCAGCGAGCCCCAGGTAAATTGCATTTTTAAGCACGATGATCGTCCACCTCCGTCATTGGCGGGCTATTGTTCAGGTATGAAGCGAAATCGCAAGTTCGGATCGAAAAGTAGCCGATTTTCGGGGAGCGGCAGCGGTGACGCTTTGTAGACCGCGGCCTCGATCGATCGTTTGACAGCCGCGTCGCCATTACATGTCACGACACGCGCCGACATCACCTCGCCCGTTGCAGACTGGCGCACCTGAACGAGGCAGTCCAGGCCGGCTTGCGCACTGGCCGGACGCGCCCAGTTGCGCAGCACCTTCTGCTGCAGCGCAAACTGGTAGGCCGCCATTTCGGTGGAATTCATGGCC
>JBFEXY010000130.1:0-6868 GCA_041562415.1 Woeseiaceae bacterium | reverse complement strand
GTCGAGAAGAAACCATGAGCACGGACGCCCGCAAACAGGCAGCCCAGCCGAGTTCGTTGCGCCTCGTCATGACCCTCGCGATCGCCGGGCTGATATCGGGCGTCGCCATCATCGGCATTTACGAAACGACGCTGCCGACCATCACGGCCAACAAGGCACGAGAACTGCGAGAGGCGGTGTTCAAAGTACTCCCGGGCGTAAGCCGCATGCAGGCGCTCGTCTACCGGGACGGCAGGATACTGGCCGTGCCGGAACCGCAGAAGGATGAGCCCGTCGTCTATGGCGGCTATGACGAGCAAGGCGATTTCGTCGGCTACGCCATGCCCGGCGCCGGGCCCGGCTTCCAGGACACGATCGCGTTGCTGTACGGCTACCTGCCGCACGACAAGAAGGTCGTCGGCATGGAAATCCTCGAGAGCCGCGAGACACCGGGTCTGGGAGACAAGATCTACAAGGACGCCGATTTCGTCGCGGAGTTCAGCGACCTGTCGGTCGAACCGGAAATCGTGGCCGTCAAGAAAGGTACCGGGACGCTGGACAACCATGTCGATGCAATCACGGGCGCGACGATCTCGGCGAAGGCCGTCGTCAGGATCATCAATGAGACCCACGTGGCCTGGACGGAGCAGCTGCCGGCGCCCGGGACGGAGCCGCCATTCGCCGGCGACGACGCAGACAGCGGGACGGGGCAATGAAGAAAAACGAATCCTACGAAGAATTCGTCAAGGGCATCTGGCGCGACAATCCCGTGTTCGTGCAGGTATTGGGGATGTGCCCCATGCTTGCGGTCACGAATTCGGCGATCAACGCCATCGCGATGGGCATGGCGTCCATGTTTGTGCTGGTCGGGTCGAGCTTCCTCGTGTCGACGTTCCGGAACATCATCCCGAAGCAGGTGCGCATCTCCTGCTTCATCATCATCATCGCGACGTTCGTCACGATCGCCGACTACACATTGCTGGCTCTGGTGCCCAAGGTGCACAAGGAACTCGGCGCTTTCATCCCGCTTATCGTTGCGAATTGCCTGATCCTCGGCCGCCAGGAAGCCTTCGCCTCGCGCTACCCCACGCGGCTTGCCGTTATGGACGCGTTCGGCATGGCCGGCGGTTTCCTGCTGGCGCTGTTGTCGCTCGGGGCGGTGCGCGAGATCCTCGGCGACGGGGCATTGTTCGGCGTGCGGCTCTTCGGCGAGAACTTCGAGCCCTGGATCGTGATGATCCTGCCGCCCGGCGGCTTCCTCACACTCGGCGTGATCCTGCTGTTCTTCAACTGGTTCAAGTACAAGAAGGACGAATTCCTCGCCGACGTCGCGGAAGCCGAGAGGAGTGGTAGCTGATGGATAACCTCCCCTGGATCTTCATAAGCGCGCTGCTGGTGAACAATTTCGTGCTCACCTACTTCCTCGGGCTATGCCCGTTCCTCGGCGTCTCGAATTCGCTCGAGACATCGTTCCGCCTCGGCCTCGCAACCACTTTCGTCATGCTGGTCACGGCCGTCTGCGCCTGGGTACTCAACACCTACGTGCTTATCCACGCGCCCTACCTGCGGCTGATCTCCTTCATCGTCGTCATTGCCAGCACCGTGCAGTTCATCGAAATGCTCATCAAGAAGCTCAGCCCCGCGCTGTTCCGTGCCATGGGCATATTCCTGCCACTGATTACGACGAACTGTGCGATCCTGGGTCTCGCGATTTTCGCGACCAACCGCGGCTACGGCTTCGTGGAAGGGATCGTGTACGCGCTCGGCGCCGGCATCGGCTTCACGCTGGCGATGGTCCTGCTTGCGGGCCTGCGCGAGGAATCCGAATTGTCGAATATCCCTAAATTGATCCAGGGGACCGCGATGAACCTGATCATCGCTGGCGTGCTGTCGATGGCGTTCATGGGGTTCGCCGGACTGTTCAGTTCGTCCTGAGAGGCCGACTTCGCTGTGACAGACTATCTCCTGCCCTTGCTCGCAATCATCGCCCTCTGTGCAGCCTGGGCCGTGTTCCAGCAGTGGCTGGCAGCACACGACCCCGACGCAAAACGGCGCTCACTGAAGTGCGGCAGCTGCAGCCGCAAGGATGACTGCGGCGATCCGAACGGGCGGTAGGCCAGCCGCGGCCGGCGGCGAATTCCGGTCCGCACGATCCCGCTACGGACGGTAAAAAGCGGCGGATATCGAAGTATCCGCCGCATCGGGTTTGCAATACATAAGGTATTGCTTGAGGGAGACGGTCGCAGCTGCCTGTTCAACATTGCCAATTCACTCGCATATCGTTACCGCACGCTCGATCCGCGTTTGTGCATCGGCTACATCATCTGCATTTGATTGTCCGCGAGCGGCCCGGACACGGCCATAGAAGACGCGTCATCGCAAAGTCAAAATTGGGTTAAAAGCCTGCCCGGTGGGGCTCAGCCGTTCAGGCGGTAGCCGAATCCCTTGATATTCTCGATCGGATTACGTACTTCCGGAGACTGATAGAGCTTGCTGCGCAGGAGATGGATGTACTGCTTAACATCGCTGGCAGCGGCGCGGTCGCTGTCCGGCCACAGGTGGGCGATGATCTCGTCGCTGGAGAATACACGTCCCGGCTCGCTCGCCAGCAAGCGGAGCAGACTGTATTCCTTGGGCGATAGAGACAGGGACGATTCCCCGACCATCACGGTCTTGCTGCGATCGTCGATATGAATATCCCCGACGTCGAGGCTGGCATGGGACTCGGGAGCCTCAAGTCTGCGCAGGATGGCCTGTGCGCGTGCGTCGAGTTCACGAACATCGAACGGCTTGGTGAGGTAGTCGTCTGCACCCATGGCCAAACCCCTGACCACATCCTCGGTATCGTCGAGCGCCGTCAGTAGTACCACGGGAACAGTCGAAGTCGAGCGGATAGCTTCCAGCACCGCCCAGCCGTCCAGCCTGGGTAGCCCGACGTCGAGCAGCACGAGCTCGGGTAGCCCGGCGCCGAACGCCTTGAGGCCCTCGACGCCGTCGGCCGCCGTGCTGACGCAATGCCCCTTGGCCTCGAAATACGCACGAAGCAGCTCCTGGATCGGGATATCGTCTTCGATGAGTAGCACTCTCATAGGCTCGCCTCCGGGTCTCGCGACTGGGTTCGCGCGCGTCTGGCTTCAATTTGAAGCTGCGTCATCGCCGCTTCAACGTCTCCGGGCGCCGGCAGCACGCCCGCGTCGATGTTGCGCCGAAGCGTGCCAAGGCGTTGCTCCAGCGCCCGGGCCGCCCGGCTGATGCCGGGACAACCGAAGGTACTGCCAGAACCCTTGAGCTGGTGAACCTTGTGACTCAGGATCTCGAACCGCTCGACATCCCGTGGCGCTTCCAGCCAGGCCGTCATCTCGTCCTCAACTGCCTGCACCTGCTCGCGCAGCTGAGCCACGAAAGAGGCCGACAGCCGGGCCAGTTCAACCGCTACGAGTTCATCGGGTGTCGTCATGCCCACCACTCCGATATTCGTGCCAGATCTGCGCGATCCTGTCCGAAAGCGCCATCGGGTCGAATGGCTTTACGATTACGTCGAACACACCCAGGCGCTTGTACCGCGCCATGTCGCCAGCCTGCACCTTGGCAGTAATGAATACGGCCGGCGTCTGCACCGCGCTTTTCCTCTGGCGGAGCGCGCGCAGTGTTGCCGGACCGTCGACGTCCGGCATCATGACGTCGAGCAGCAGCAGGTCAGGATCGAAGTCATCGACCACTTCCAGTGCATCGGCGCACGACCCGCATGCGTGGACGGTATAGTCGCCAACCACCTCCAGCGACATGCTCACGATCTTGCGGATATCCGCATCGTCCTCGACGTACAGAATCTTGTTCAAGTGATCATCCCGCATACCAGGGTCACTCTGCCGGCGCCGCAAGCCCGGCGCTCGTCACTATCCGTTCGGCACCCGCCTCCTCGCTCCAGTGCTGCTGCATTACCGGCAGGTCGAAGTAGAAACACGTATGGGCAGCGGGTTCGGAATCGAAGCCGATTCGACCGCCCAGCCTGTCGATAATCGCCTTGGAGATGCTAAGGCCCAGGCCGGTACCGCCACGCTTCCGCCGATCGGTCGCATCCGCCTGCGCGAACTTCTTGAAGACGTCGTCACGGAAGGACTCAGGGATCCCCGGTCCATTATCGGTAACCGCTACACGCCAGTATCCCTCGCTGCGGACGGTTTCTATCCTTATCACGCCGTTGTCTGGCGAGTGCTTGACCGCGTTCGACAGGAGATTGGTGAGAACCTGCATCAGCCGATCCTTGTCGCCGAGCACCCGTGCATCTCTCGCGCCCGGATCTATCCGCAGAAACACGCCAAACTGTTTTGCATACTCCCGGTTCGCTTCTACTGCGTCCGTAACGAGTTCGTCGAGATTCACTGGCCGCAGATAAAACTTCATCTTCCCCGATTCGACCTTCGCGATGCTGAGTATGTCGTCGATCAGTCGAACAAGCCTCTGGCTGTTGTCGTTCGCGATTCGAATCAGTTCCGCCGACTTCTCCGGTGCACTTGCCGGCACCCCGCTATTCAACAGGGACAACGAACCATGTATCGATGTCAATGGCGTTCTCAGTTCATGACTCACCGTGGCGATGAATTCGTCCTTCAGGCGTTCGGAGGCTTTCAGCTCACTGATGTCGAAAGTGACACCCACGTAATGAGTAACCTGACCACTGCCATCCTTCACCGCATTGATATTCAACCACTGCGTGTACGTTTCGCCGTTCTTCCTTCGATTGACGATCTCGCCGTGCCAGTGTCCGGTACTGCCTATGGACTGCCACATATCGTCATAGAAATCCCGCGTCTGCATTCCCGACTGCAGGATTCTCGGGTTTTGTCCGAGAACCTCGTCAGCGGCGAATCCGGTGATCGCAGTAAACGCAGGATTTGTCGACTGGATGCGGCCGTTACGGTCGGTAATCATGATGCCTTCGCTGGTATTCTCGAACACAGTTGCGGCCAGTTGAAGACGCTTTTCGGACCGCTTTCGCTCAGTCACATCCCTTACGATGTGGATGATGATCGGGCGTCCTTCGACGCTGATTCTCGTCCCCTCCAGTTCCATGGAAAACAACGAACCGTCACGACGCATGCCGGTGAACTCGGAGATCTTGCCGGGCGACTGCGAACCGTACTGAGAATCCGCCACATCGTGCAGGGTGCGACTTTCTGGATGCAGGAGGTCGCGGAAGTTGCGCCCTACCATCGAATTCGACGAATAACCAAATATGTTTTCGGCAGTCCGGTTCAACGACTCGATATTGCCGCGCTCGTCAACCGTAACGATACCGTCGACGACATTGTTGACGATCGCGTTCAGACGCTCTGAGCCTGATCGCAGCGCTTCGCCCTGCGCCGACGTCCTGCGCAGGAGCACGAGGCTCAACGCCGAGCTGAAAAGCGCCACTATGACGATGAGATACAAACTGCCGACCCCGGCACGTCGCGCCTCGTCGAGATCGAGCAATCGTCGATCCAGTAACTGATCCATGCCGGCGATAATCTCGAGGCCCGACTGAAACGCCTGGTCCATACGCGCCATTGTCGTTGCGGCTTCGGTCTCGGCTGCGCTGATCAAGGCAGGTTCCGCCGCCGCAAGGCGGAGTGATTCTCTCTCTTCGGCAAGCTCGAGGACGCGCGTCGCAAGTGACTCGACTTCCTGTGCTGCCGTGTCCATGCGGCGGTAATAATCGCTGAGGTCTACCCCGGACCGGCTGTGCATATCGAGGCGACCGCGCGCCTGCCGATATTCCTGCAGGTAACGCCCGAGCGCCTTGCTCTGAGCATCGACTTCGTAGTTCTCCAGGACATCGTTGCCGGGCCTGTTCAGGTTGCGCCATGGATCAAACAGCGCGTGCACGTCCTTGTCCATGGCGGTTACGTCGTTGGACTCGGCCCAGTTATTCTGGATGCTGAACAACAGGTTAAAAGTCCAGACGAAGAACGCCAGGATAAGAAGCCCTGCTACCCCGTAAGCAAGGGTGTGGCGTTCCTGTTTGTTCATTAACCCCATCTTCGGGGCAGATCCCCGAAGCCTTTTTCTGCAGCCACTTCCGCTTAAATTAAGTTTAATCTTTAAGTCAGCAATCGCGCCGTACGAAGGTACAGTTTTCGGCCGGCATCTAGGTTAGTTCCGCTGAAAACGCCGCCAGACGGCGCTATCACGGCGGCCACTGACGAATTGCCCCGGGCGCCTGCGGCAAATACTGACTGCCGCAGGCACTAAATCCAGATATCCTTTACCAAGTATGAATCCGTCGACAAGAGCGGATATTTGATATGGCTGGCCTCGGAAAAGAATACAGGGAAGGCGAGGTAATCTTCCGGCAGGGAGACAGGGGCAACTGCATGTTCGTGATCCAGCACGGCGAAGTAGAAGCAATCGCCGAGGCCGACGGCAGGGAGTTCCGGCTGCGAACAATGGGGCCGAACGAATTCTTCGGGGAGATGGCGCTGTTCGAGGAAGAAACCCGCACGGCCACAATTCGAACGACAAAGCCCACCCGCATCCTGTCCATCGACAAAAAGAACTTTCTCGGCGGTATCCACGAGGACCCGTCGCTGGCTTTTCGAATCGTACAGACGATGTCGCACCGTATTCGAGATCTAACGGAAAGGCTGGCCAGATACGAGCAGCAGAAAAAAACCTGATGGCGAGGTAATCCCACGCCAGGCGAGATGAACATGGTTGAGGGGCTGGAACTCCTTACAGGCAAAGCACCAAAACCGCACGAGGGCAAAGCGATGGCGCTGGAGGACGGCTCCAGGGTCGCCGTTATCGGAGCCGGGCCCGCCGGCTCGATGTTCAGCTACTTCTTCCTGAGCATGGCAGAAACGATCGGACTCGATGTCAAGGTCGACATATTCGAGCCGAGAAGTTT
>JBFEXY010000129.1:0-6918 GCA_041562415.1 Woeseiaceae bacterium | reverse complement strand
CTGGAACCCCGAAGAAGCGACGAGCATGCTGCCCACGATCGAGTGGGAAAACCGCGGGCGAAAGGCATCGGGTATGGTGCTGAATTTCCGCGGCCAGACTGTCGAAGTCAGCGACAAGCGCAAGAGCGTCAACATCGGCCGCGCTGACGACAACGACCTCGTGGTCAAGGGAAACTTGATCTCACGTATTCATGCCAAGGTCGAACTGCGTCGCGGCAAGTTTATTCTCGTGGACCAGAGTACCAATGGCACCTTCCTGCAGAACGTGCAGGGGGAAGAAACGTTCGTGCGTCGCGACTCCACTGAGTTGAAAGGCGAAGGCACGATCGGCCTTGGCCGCGCAGAAGAGCCGGGCGGCACCCTGGCCATTCATTTCAAGTCCCTCGACTAATGATTTCAGGGGCAGCGACCTTAAGTGCCGGGCACTTAAGGTCGCTGCCCCCTGATTGCTAGCGCGGCCAGTCTATGGCGTCCAGCTCTGCCTTTATGCGTTGCTGCTCGTCGAGCAAGGCTTTGGGCGCGCGGTCGCCGAAAGTCTCGAGATACTCGCCGATCGCCACCATTTCCTGCGACCAGGTCACCGGGTTGATCGTCGTCAGCTTGCGCATCGTCGTCTCGTCGATGTCGAGTTCAGATGTGTCGATGTCCTCGGCATTGGGGAGAAAGCCGATCGGCGTCTCGCGGGCTTCGATGCGCCCTTCGCAGCGGTCGATGATCCAGCGCAGCACGCGCAGGTTCTCGCCAAAGCCCGGCCACATGAACTTGCCGTTCTCGTCCTGGCGGAACCAGTTGACGTGAAAGATCTTGGGCAACTCGGCGGTGCGCTCCGGGAATGACAGCCAGTGTGACCAGTAGTCGCCGAAGTTGTAGCCGCAGAACGGCTTCATGGCCATCGGGTCGCGCCGCACGACGCCCACTTCGCCAACCATCGCCGCCGTGGTCTCAGACGCGACACCGGCACCGACGAATACACCGTGCTGCCAGTTCTTCGCCTCGAATACCAGCGGCGCAAGCTCCTTGCGCCGGCCGCCGAAGACGATTGCCGAGATCGGTACACCCTCGGGTGCGTCCATGAGCTTCGAGTAACTCGGGTTGTTGGTCGCGGCTGCCGTGAATCGGGAGTTCGGATGTGCGGCAGGCCCGTTACTGGCATCGTAGTCGCGCCCCTGCCAGTCGTAGGCCGGTTCGCCGACGTTCTTGCCCTCCCACCATGGCTTGTTGTCAGCCGTGCGCCCCACGTTCGTGAAGATCGTGTTGTGGTGGATCATGTCGAACGCGTTCTTGTTGGTCTTTTCATTGGTGCCGGGCACAACGCCGAAATAGCCGGACTCCGGGTTGATGGCACGCAGAACGCCGTCCTCGTCGAGGTGTAACCAGGCGATATCGTCACCCAGCGTCCAGACTTTCCAGCCCGGCAGCGAGTGCGGCGGTATCAGCATCGCGAGATTGGTCTTGCCGCATGCCGACGGGAAGGCGCAGGCGATGTAGTGCGTCTCGCCGTCCGGGCTTTCGATGCCCATGAGCAGCATATGCTCGGCAAGCCAGCCCTCGGTGCGCGCCTGGTGGCTGGCGATCCGGAGCGCATGGCACTTCTTGCCCAGCAGCGCATTGCCGCCGTATCCGGAGCCGATGCTCTGGATCGAAAGTTCTTCCGGGAAGTGCACGATAAAGCGTCGCTCGGGATCGAGGTCGCCGGTGGAGTGCAGTCCCTTTACGAAGGTGCCCTCACGCTCGATTCTCGCGAGCGCGGCGTTGCCCATGCGCGTCATCATTTCCATGTTGATCACGACGTAGGGGCTGTCGGTGATCTCGACGCCGCAGCGCGAATAGGGTGAATCGATCGGTCCCATGCAGTAGGGGATTACGTACATCGTCCGGCCGCGCATCGCGCCCTCGAACAAAGCATCCATCTTGGCATGTGCCTCGTCCGGGCTCATCCAGTTGTTGTTGGGGCCGGCATCTTCCTCGTCGGGCGTGCAGACATAGGTCAGGTGCTCGACGCGGGCAACGTCATTGGGGTCCGACAGGTGCAGGTAGCAGTTCGGATAGCCGTTCTCATTGAGCGCAGACAGCGTGCCGTCTTCGATCATCTCGGCAATGAGACGGTGGTACTCCGCAGATCCGCCGTTACACCAGTGGATAGAATCGGGCTGCGTGAGTTCTGCGACCTGGTCGACCCATTCCTTCAGGGCCGGGAGCGTGGTTGTCATCTTATTCGTGCCGGACGTGGGGACTGAGGGGGCGGCATTATACCGGGAATGCATACGATTGCAGCCCGTGATTTCCGAAAGCCGCCCTGGCTGAACCTCGAATCTATGGGCGTTAATGCGATACCCAATGCGGGGTGGAAGCGTGTACTCTGTCTGCCGTGACCAGCTTGCCTGACTTTTTCGGCGAACATAGCCCCCTCAAGAAGATGCTGTCGGGATTCCAGCCCCGCGCCGGCCAGGCGTGGATGGCCGAGGCCGTGGCGGACGCGATCGCGACCTCCGACAAGCTCGTCATCGAGGCCGGCACGGGGACCGGCAAGACTTTCGCGTACCTGCTGCCCGCCTTGATGAGTGGCCGCAAGACCATCATCAGCACCGGAACCAAGGCGCTTCAGGACCAGCTCTATCACCGGGACCTGCCGCTGATCGGCAAAGCGATAGGCCGGCCCGTCAGCACGGCGCTCCTGAAAGGCCGCGCCAACTACCTGTGCCTGCATCGGCTCGATCAGCTCGAAGATATTGCGCCGTCCCTCATTGGCGATTTCACCGAGGTTCGCGAGTGGCGGCACCACACCAACAGCGGCGACCGCGCCGAGCTGACCGCCGTGGCGGAGGATTCGGCGATCTGGCCCCTGGTGACCTCGACGAGCGACAACTGTCTGGGTCAGCATTGTCCACAGTACTCGGAGTGCCACGTCGTGAAAGCGAGGCGACGGGCGCAGGAGGCGGACCTCGTCGTCGTCAACCATCACCTGTTGCTCGCCGATCTCGCGATGAAGGAAAGCGGTTTCGTCGAGTTCCTGCCGGACGCGGAGGCGGTGATCCTCGACGAGGCCCACCAGGTGCCCGACCTGGCCGTGCAGTTCTTCGGCGTCGCGGTCGGCAGCCGCGAGCTGCAGCGCGTCGTGGACGAGGTGCAGGTGGCGACACTACCGCACGGGGAACCGGAATTGCAGCGGAGAGTGGACCGGCTGGATACCGCCATCAAGGCGCTGCGGCTTGCAGCGCCCCGTCAGGAAGGCAGGCATCAGCTGGACGAACTGATGCCTGATATGCGCGAGGCCTTCGACGGGCTCTCCGCCGCGCTCGGCGACATGGCGCAAGGGCTCGAATCACTGAGCGCTGGCTCTGCCGATATTGCGAAGCTGCACGAGCAGTTGCTCGGTATCGGCGAGCGGCTCGCCCTGCTTGCGAGCGAGGACAGCTGGGACGGTCTTCGCTGGCTCGAGGTGAACCCGCGCAGCATCCGCATAAACCTGACGCCGCTTGACGTGTCATCGACGTTGTCCGGGCTCACCGGTAATCGCCACCAGGCCTGGATCTTTACGTCGGCGACGCTGGCGGTCGGCGACGATTTTTCACATTTCACATCCAGAATGGGGCTGGGTGCTGTGACAGGTCTGACGTTTCCAAGTCCTTACGCACTGGCCGAGAACGGCCTCGTCTATCTTCCGCCCGGCCTGCCGCAGCCCTCCGACCCGGGCCATACGGATGCGGTCATGGAGGCTGTGACACCGCTGCTGGACCTGACGCGTGGCGGACTGTTTTGCCTGTTCACGAGCCATCGCGCTCTCAACGCGGCGAAGAAGTGGTTCCGCTCACACAAGTCCCGGCTTGGTGGCCGCAAGCTGCTCGTGCAGGGTACGGCGCCACGCGATGACCTGCTGCGACGATTCCGCGACGCGGGCAACGCCGTTCTGCTCGGCACCGGCAGCTTCTGGGAGGGCGTCGACGTACGCGGTCAGGCCCTGACCGTCGTTGCCATCGACAAGCTGCCATTCGCGTCGCCCGCGGACCCGCTTATGATGGCGCGACTGGAATTTATTCGCCGCGAAGGCGGCAACGGATTCGCCGAACACCAGCTGCCGCAGGCCGCGCTGGCGATGAAACAAGGCGCGGGCCGGCTGCTTCGCGATGAAAACGACTACGGGGTCATCGTCTTGTGCGACCCGCGTATTACTTCGCGCAGTTACGGCAGGACTTTTCTCGATATCCTGGAGCCCATGGGGACAACCGCTGACCTGAAGGATGTCGCGCAGTTTTTTGAGCGTCACGAGCGATCGGGGGCTGTGGCGTGAAGCTGTTGGCGCTCGATACGTCGTCCCTCGCCTGTTCGGTGGCGCTGCAGCTGGGAGATGCGGTGATCTGCCGTCATGAAGAGCAGGCCCGCGAGCATACGCGCCTGCTCGTGCCGATGATCAAAGACGTGCTGGGGGAGGGCGGCATCACGCCCAGCGACCTCGATGCGATAGTGCTCGGCAACGGGCCGGGCTCTTTCATCGGCATGCGCATCGCGACGTCGGTTGCGCAGGGGCTGGCTCACGGTGCGGGCATTCAGATCGTACCCGTGTCGTCGATGCTCGCCGTTGCGGCCCAGGTCGTGGAAACTGAAGCGGCCGGAGCCGTGGCTGTCTGCCAGGATGCGCATATGGACGAGGTCTACCTGGGTCTCTTTGAAGCCGGCAGCAGCCGGGTGCCGGAGTTGCTTTGCGCCGAACGCCTGCACGACCAGTCCGCGATCAGCGAACTGCAGCGGGAGCCTGCTCGCTTCACAGCGGCGGGTTTCGGCTGGCAGCGATATCCGAAACTTCTCGAGACCAATCGGCCGTTGCTTGCGGCGGTCAGTCCCATCAGCCATCCTTCCGCCCGATTCTTGCTGGCGGCCGGATCCGCGCTCGCCGCATCCGGCGCGGCGATCGATCCGCAGGACGTAGCTCCCGCCTATCTTCGCCAGAAGGTGGCGCAACCTGCCAGGCCACCAGATTCGTAACAGTTCTGTAATATAGTGCTGCTGTAATGCGTCGCGAACGGGCACCCGCGCCCCGATGTGTGCGTGTAGCTGGAACAGTGAATGGCAGCTGGCAAGATCCTTATTGTCGAAGACGAGGCGCCGATCCGGGAGATGATCGCTTTCCACCTGGTCAGGGCCGGTTTTGAAATTGTGGAAGCCGGCGATTGCCAGAGCGCACGGAGACTGCTGGCTGACGAACGTCCGGATCTGGCGCTTATCGATTGGATGCTGCCGGACATGAGCGGGCTCGAATTGACACGGATGCTGAAGCGCGAACACGGTAATGAAGACCTCGGGATCATCATGCTCACCGCGCGCGCCGATGAATACGACAAGATTGTCGGCCTCGAGGGCGGCGCAGACGACTATGTCACCAAGCCTTTCGCACCGCGGGAGCTGATCGCTCGAATACACGCCGTATTGCGCCGCTACCAGTCCCTCAACGACGAAGTCCTGCAGGCAGGTGTTCTCGAGCTGGATGCGGCCGGGCACCGGGTAGTTGCCGACCGCTCCGAGATCCGCCTTGGCCCCACCGAATACCGGTTGCTGCGGTTTTTGATGACGCACCCCGATCGCGTTTACAGTCGCTCCCAGTTACTCGATCGAGTCTGGGGCGCGAACGTTTACGTGGAGGAACGCACCGTTGATGTCCACGTGCGGCGGCTTCGCAAGGCACTTGCGGAGCAGGGTGCCGATGCCTATATCCAGACGGTTCGTGGTGCCGGGTATCGATTCTCGGTGCGCGATTCCTGAGTTGGACATGCCTGGAACGTCTCGAAAAGTCGTCCTCGGCATCGCCGCCATCCTGGTGGCGGGCGGTCTGATCGGCTGGGTTTACGGCCACGCTGCCTGGGGGCTGTTGATTGCGGCACTGATAATCCTCGTGTGGCAAACCCGGCAACTACTCAGTTTCAATCGTGCAGTGCATACCCGCGATTTCGAACAATTCCGTTATGGCGAGGGCATCTGGCAACAGATGTTTTCCCGCTACAACTACGAAAATGAACGCGCGGTTCGGGCAAAGCGCGAGTACAGACGCCTGCTCAAGGAGATTCGCCGCTCAACCGATGCGATGCCAGACGGTGCCGTTATCCTTGACGAGAACAACCAGATCATCATGTGCAACAAGGCTGCGAAGCACCTTGGCGGACTGAAACGAAAGAAGGACCGCGGTCAGCGCGTGGACAATATCCTGCGGGACCCGAAACTCACGGAATTGTTGCGAACAAAAGCGTTCGCGCAGGAAATCGAAATCGCATCGCCGGTCAAGGACGAATGCTGGCTGAACTGCAGGGTGGTGCCGTACGGCGCAAACCAGAAGCTCCTTATTTTGAGGGACGTTACCGAGCGCATTCGGCTGACCAAGATGCGTCGCGACTTCGTTGCCAATGCGTCCCACGAACTGCGGTCGCCGTTGACCGTAATCAGTGGCTACCTGGACAGCTTGTCGGAGGAGTCGGAGCTGCAGGAAAGCTGGGGGCAGCCTATCCGCCAGATGCAACAGCAGGCGCACCGGATGAGCACGGTAGTGACTGAACTGCTGGAGCTTTCGCGGCTCGAGAGTGCCGGTCGCGCGCGCAAGGACGAAGGCGTCGACGTCGGCGGCCTGCTCGCTGCCGCGAAGCAGTCTTACGTCGGCCAGGAAGGTGTTGCTGAAATACAGGTCGTTTCGGAGTCCACGGCCCGGCTACTGGCGGTCGGCAGCGAGATCGAGTCGGTAATAACCAACCTGTTGTCAAATGCGGTGAGGCATACGCCTGCAGACGGACATATCACGTTGACCTGGCGCGTTGACACAAAGGGCGCCGATATCACTGTTACGGATACGGGAGAAGGTATTCCCTCCGACCAGATCCCGCGACTGACTGAACGCTTCTTCCGCGTGCATCGCGGCCGTGCCCGCGAAGACGGTGGCGT
>JBFEXY010000128.1:0-6929 GCA_041562415.1 Woeseiaceae bacterium | reverse complement strand
TCCTGCTGCTCGAATTCGCCGTTGTCGTCGACCGGAATCGGCTGCTTGACGTAGGCGATCGGAAAATCGATAACGACCGGATCCGGGTTCTGGCCCGTTCCGATCTGCACGCCCTGGTTGGCGCCGTCACACGCCGCAATCACGGCTACCACAGAAATCAGCGCCGCCAGCTTCAATGCCGACTGCATGCTTGCATCCTTGATCTGTCGCGATTTCCTGTTCATAAGGTCGTCCTCGAATGTGCGCATTCACCCATCATTCGATTAATGGGTTATGTTGACTGCGAATCCGGCCGCTTACCGTTAACACGATCACAAACCACTGAAAGTCTGTTGCGTTAGTAACGGCAGCCCACGCCGCATCATTACTAGCCAGCGCCTGCCGTCGGTACACGTCCATTCACAACTGATCCGCAGGCTGGATTTCGGCGGAGTATAAAAGAGCCTCGAGAGCCGATGTAATGTGGAAAATGAGCGACAGTACGCATTGTCAAATGCACTGTTCGCCGCTTTTTGGGTGTGCCTTCGCCGCCATTCTGTGCACGAAACCCGCAACTTCACTGCATATTTCACGAACGCTTTGAATGACTGCTGTTGACGCGTATCCCGGTCTGGCGCGTGTCGCAAAGGCAACAAGGTTGTGCCTGGCGGCGGCGGAGCTGCATCGGCCGATGTCCGATCATGTCCCGGGTGCTGTCGCCTGTCTCCCTTCGGCGACAGCGTGATCGGCCAATCGAATCAGTAGCTTAGGGTCGGCGCAGTCAAAAGTTGTGTGAAAGCACCGACAAGAGTTTGACATAGTCGTATCTCGGTATACACCTACATGGCACGCCTAATTCATTGATTAAAAAAAGATTTTCAGATGAATTTCGGGCAAACGACGAAACTGGCACAGCAATTGCTTTTACTCAGGCAGACCGATTGATTTCGGCGCTCGAGCTGCAGGCCAAGGGTTAAAGGATGTGTGAATACATTCACGGCGCCGGAAGCCACGCTCTGGCACGATAGATCCGGGCTCCCTGTACAAGGCGGCCACACATAAGGGAAGTGCTTGGGCAGCGGCTTCGCAAATCAGAAGGTCTTGGGACGGCGGAGTTGCGTAGAGCAACGATCAGGGAAACGCACCTTGCGTGGTAGATCGAAGTTCTGATTCTCCGGTACATCGTTCGTTAGTCATCCCTCGCAAACGCTGGATGACGGCGAGATTTTGAATCGAATTGATGCGTGAGCAGAATCGTTATGAAAAACACGACATACACGAAAGATAAATTTGCAGGCGGTCTCGCACGAGTGTTCGGCCCCTGGCAAATCGCGCTCATCGGGATCCTGCTGGCAGGGGTCATGGCTTCCGCCTATGCCGGGCCTCGTGAGCAGGCGAAACGCATTCACGACCGGCTTGCCGGCGTCCCGCCTTCCGATACCGTGTTACAGACCATGCAAAACCAGATCGCAGGCGGCGATCCGACCGCAGCGGCCTATACGGCCATGGACAACAAGTATTTCTATAACGTCACATTGAAGAACTTTTCTGCACCGTGGACCAACCGTGACCAGTCGGTATTCGTTCCGTTGAACGATTACATAGCGACGGTCATCGGTATGGTCCGCGATGACGTCGACTTCAGCACGTTGCTATCGGCGGACCTGACTTACGTCGGACGTTCAGGCATCGTCGCAGCAGCACCAGCAGCGAACAACAACAATCACTTCGAACAGCTCGAAGCGAACAACGTGGACCTGAGCAGCACGACCGACTTCGTGCCGGTCGCGCAATCTTCGATCCTGGGCATACCGTCTGCGGCCACTGCGGGCGTCATGACGTCGCGTGCTGCTTCGGAAGCCTTTTTCGTTGCCGGCACCAACCGCGCCATGTTCCGCTTTACGCTGCTGAACCACATGTGCAACGACATGGAGCAGATGCTCGATACGAAGCTGCCGCCCGACTGGATTCGACAGGACGTCAGCCGCAGCCCGGGTGGCGATAGCCGCCTGTTCCTGAACAACTGCATAGGCTGCCATTCCGGCATGGACCCGCTCGCCGGTGCTTACGCGTACTACAACTACAACGAGGAGTCCGGTGTGCTCGAGTACACGCCGGGGAATGTGCAACCGAAATATTTCAACAACGACCTGAACTTCCCGCAGGGATTCAGGACGGTCGACGACGCCTGGGAGAACCGCTGGCGATCGGGCCAGAACGCCTACCTGGGCTTCGACAATTCGCTTCCCGGCAGTGGCAATGGCGCCAAGTCGCTGGGTGAAGAACTCGGCAACAGCCAGACGTTCGCAGCCTGCCAGGTGAAGAAAGTATTCCGTGCCGTTTGTCTGCGCGAGCCGGAAAACGCCGCAGACCGTGCGGCCGTCGACACGATCACCAGTACGTTCCGTTCGACGGGTTACCGCATGAAGCAGGTATTCGCCGACACGGCCGTTCACTGCATGGGCCAGTAGGGAGACAGGACAATGAAAAAAGCAGACCGGATTGCTACCTATTCGACCCTGGCGACGACCATGCGCATATTCAGGGCAGCCACCTTCAGCGTATTCGTAAGCGCCGTGCTTGCCGCCTGTGGCGGTGGTGCTGCGACGACCGAGAACCCGCTCACGCAGGCTCCGCCTCCGGGCAACGCGCCTTACACAGGGCCGGTTGCGCGTGATGCGGACGTGCTGAAATTCCAGCAGGAATTCTGGTCGAATGCGAAAACCTCCGACCGTTGCGGCTCCTGCCACAACGAGGTCGTCGGGCAGACACCAATGTTCGTACGTAACGACGACGTAAACCTCGCTTACGACGCGGCGCTGCCGTTAGTCGATACCGCCCAGCCCGCATTGTCGCGCCTCGTTGAGAAAGTCGGCGGAGGCCACAACTGCTGGAATGCCGATCCCTCGAGCTGTGCTGCAATCATGACGACCTGGATCGAGAACTGGCTCGGCGGGGGTGACGGCGGCGGACGCCAGATCATCCTGACGGCACCACCATCCAACGAACCTGGTGCAAGCAAGAACTTCCCGGCGGATCCATCGGCGTTCCAGTCCCTGGTTCACGCTCCGATCCTGGTTCCGAACTGTGCAGGCTGTCACAGCTCCGACTCGGCCGTATCGCAGCAGCCATACTTCGCCGATGCCGACATCACGACGGCGTATGACGCGGCGAAACCGAAGATGAACCTCGATACGCCGGCCAATTCCCGAATGGTTATTCGCCTGCGCAGCGAGTTCCACAACTGCTGGTCGGGCAACTGCGCGGCCGATGCCCAGGCGATGGAAGACGCCATAACGGCATTCGCGAACGGCATTACGCCGACGACCGTCGACCCGAATCTCGTAACCAGTAAGGCCCTGCGCCTCGTTGACGGTACGCTGGCCTCGGGCGGCAACCGCTTCGAGGACGCACAGATCGCGCTGTGGGAGTTCAAGACAGGCAGCGGTACGATCGCCTACGATACCTCTGGCGTCGATCCCGCGATCGACCTCAACTTCTCCAGTGGCGTCAGCTGGTTCGGCGGCTGGGGCATCACGATCACGGACGGCAAGGCACAGGCCTCGACGACCGCATCGGCGAAGCTCTACGACATCATCCAGGAGTCCGGTGAATTCTCGATCGAGGCCTGGGTAGTCCCTGCCAACGTGACGCAGGAAGAGGCGCGTATCGTCAGCTATTCGGCTGGAACGACACAGCGCAACTTCACGCTGCAGCAGACGCTGTACGACTATCGCTTCCAGCTGCGTACGACGGAAACCAGCCTCAACGGCGACCCGGAACTGTCGACGCCATCGGCGGACGAGGTCCTGCAGGCGACGCTGCAGCACGTGGTCGCAACCTACGACCCGATCAACGGCCGCAGCATCTACGTGAACGGCAGCCTCGTCAGCCAGACCGACCCGGTAGCGGGCGGTACGCTGATCGACTGGCAGCGCGAATTCGCGCTGGTCCTCGGCAACGAAGCGTCGGGCGACGGTTTGTGGCAGGGCACGATTCGCCTGGCGGCAATCCATCGTCGCGCGATGACGCAGGAGCAGATCACGCAGAACTTTGATGCCGGCGTCGGCGAGCGGTTCTTCCTCCTGTTCGACATCTCGGAGAACATCGCTGCCGCACCGCAGTCGTCCTATATCCTGTTCGAGGTCGCGCAGTACGACACGTATGCGTACCTGTTCGACCGGCCGCATTTCATTACGCTCGATGGCTCGTCGCCGGAAGGCATCCCGATCCAGGGGCTGCGAGTCGCAATGAACGGCCTCGAGGCGCCGGTCGGCCAGACCTACGCCACGCTGGACGAGACCTTGAGCGCATCACAGTTCGGCGAACTCGGCCAGCCGCTGTCATCGCTGGGCGCGGTGCTGCCGCTCGAAAAGGGACCGGAGGACGACGAGTTCTTCCTGACCTTCGATGTACTGGCCAGCAACAGCTTCAGCCGCCCGGCTGACCCGACACTGGTGATCACCGAGAGTGATCTCGCGCCGTCGCCGCATATCGGCCTCAGGACCTTCGACGAGATCAATGCGACCTATGCCGAAGTGACGCTTGTAGATCCGACGACGCCTGCGGTCGACATGACCTACCAGGAGCTAAGGCAGTCGCTGCCCGCGGTGGAGAGCCTCAACACCTTCCTGTCATCGCACCAGGTGGCGATCGCACAGCTGGCAATCCAGTACTGCGACGCGATGATCGGTACCGCCGGTAGTCCTGGCGCGAATCTCGGAACCTTGTTCCCGGGCTTCAACTGGGGCAATAACAGCGAGTTCAGCACCAACCGTGACGCCTTCGTGAATCCGTTGATCGATCGCATCATGGGAACGAATATCGGCAGCCAGCCGATCCGCGCCGAGGTCTACGAAGAACTCGCGTCTTACCAGGACCCGACCTCCGCAGTTAATGCGGAAGGGGAGTCGCTGGATCGCCCGGACAACCTGATCGACCGGCTGGTCGCCGGCGGCAGCAATACCCGTTCGATCGGCAAGGGCGTCTGTGCGGCGATGCTGGGTAACGCCGTAACGCTCGTTCAGTAATTGAAGACAGGACTGACAAGGAACACAGCAATGGCCAGGAAACGCAATGCAAGAGACTTTGATGCTCCTCTGATGCATGGAGATCATCCACGTCCTGTCACGCGGCGCCAGTTCGTCGCACAGGGCTTCAGGACGGGCGCCGCCTACGCAGTGGGCGGCGGAATCCTGAGCGCCATGGCAGCCAGTCCCCGTCTGGCCCGGGCGGCCCTGTCGGGCGACCTGGACAGCCAGCTGGGCAGTTGCGGCATCGCGACCGCGGGCGCCGGCAAGATCCCGTTCATTTGCTTCGATCTCGCCGGCGGCGCGAACATCGCCGGCTCCAACGTGCTGATCGGCCAGGAAGGCGGTCAGCAGGATTTCCTTGGCACCAACGGGTACGAGCGGCAAGGCTTGCCGGGTGACATGATCCCGGGCCTCGTCGATCCCGTCACGCAGCAGGACTATGCGAATTTCGATCTCGGACTCGGCTTCCACCTCGATTCCGCGTTCAGGCGCGGCATCCTGGCGAGCCTGGCACCGGGAACGGAAGCAAACGTCAATGGTGCCGTGATTCCCGCCCGCTCGGATAACGATACCGGCAATAACCCCCATAACCCTATGTACGGCATCGCCCGCGCCGGCGCGAACGGCTCGATCCTCACGCTTGCCGGCTCCGAGAATACCGATTCGGGCGGCAATTCGATGCTGCCCGCAATGCTCTACGATCCCGAACTCCGGCCGACGAAGGTCGACCGTCCTTCGGACGTCGTAAACCTCGTGGACACCGGTGACCTGGCCGCAATCCTGAGCCCGCGAGATGCCACGGCGGTCATGGAGTCCATATACCGGCTCACCGGGCGCAAGATGAATAACGTCGATACGATGCTCGCATCGACTGAAGATGCGGCCATGAAGCAGCTGGTCGAATGCGGCTACCTGAAGTCGGCCGATATTGCCGACCGCTTTGCCGGCGTTCCGGTGGACCCGAGTCTCGACCCGCTGATCGTCGGCCCGAACGGTATATTCACGGATGCCGAGTTCAATGCGGGCGATCGTGATGCGCGGGAATTCCAGAAGACCGCGGCGATCATGAAGCTGGTTATGAACGGCTATGCCGGCGCCGGCACGATCGAGATGGGCGGTTACGACTACCACGGTGGCGCCCGCGCCGAAGGCGAAGTCAAGGACTTCCGCGCCGGGCGCTGCATGGGCGCTTGCCTCGAGTACGCGGCACGCCTCGGCACTCCGCTCATGATGTACGTCTTCAGCGACGGCTCGCTGTCCTCGAACGGCGCGATCGATAACACGGTCGAGGGCCGCGGCAAGGGCGAGTGGGTCAGCGACAATTCGTCGACGGCCGGTTCGTTCTTCCTGGTCTACAACCCGAACGGACGCGCCACACTCATGGGCGGGACGCTCAACGAGCAGCTCCAGCACCAGCAACTGGGCTACATGAGTTCCGACGGTGCCGTGCAGCGAGCAGCAACGCCTGCGGCGAATAACGTCAACCTGCTCGTGAACATGGTGATCCTCAATTACATGGCCCTGCATGGCGAACAAGGCCAGTTTGCGAACATGTTCCCGAATCACGGACTGGGTGCCGATCTGGACCGCTACACGGCGTTTACCCCGATCGT
The DNA here is from genome assembly GCA_041562415.1 of Woeseiaceae bacterium. Taxonomy (GTDB): domain Bacteria; phylum Pseudomonadota; class Gammaproteobacteria; order Steroidobacterales; family Woeseiaceae; genus UBA1847. The sequence goes on along the minus strand of JBFEXY010000128.1, from coordinate 304 downwards.
TAACGGGACCATCTCATGATCACAACGATTGCCAACCCCGTATAGCCTTGCGGCTGTACCGCCGTGCGGCTGCTCCCCGGCAGCCCCGGCACTTCCCACGGCCGGTCGGTCCCCACCGACCGGCCGTTTTTTCTCCCGAGTCCCCCGAATACGCAGCGCGGCCATCGGCCGTTGCCTCCCGGTCATCGCCGGTTCGTGTCGAGTGCGGGCTCCGGCGATGATTTTTCTCGTCATGGCTCCCTTCGGTCCGCTTTACTTCCTCGAAAAACATCGCCGGTAGCCCGCCTGCCAATCCCTGCGCGTT
>JBFEXY010000127.1:0-6941 GCA_041562415.1 Woeseiaceae bacterium | reverse complement strand
GCTGGTCCGCGTCGATGACGATTTCGTGCCTGAACTTCATGCTTGAGACCGCTTCCAGTTGCGTGTCGCAATGATAACCTTGCCCGATGAGCGCACCCAAACCGAAGCTTACGCAGGGACCTGTCGGCAAACACCTTGTCGACATGACCGTGCCTGTGCTCTTCGGCATCGCAACGATGATGGGCCAGAGCCTCATCGATACCTGGTTCATCGGCCAGGTCGGTGACGCACAGCTTGCCGCCTTCAGTTTCGGGTTTCCTATTCTCATGATCGTCACCAGCGTCGCGATCGGCCTGGGGGCGGGTACGTCGTCGGTCGTCGCTCGTGCTATTGGCTCGGACGATCATCGCCGTGCGCGGCGATTGTCGACCGACAGCCTGCTGCTGTCTTTCCTTGTGACCGCGATTATCAGCGCGATCGGCATTCTCACGATCGGACCGCTGTTTCGCCTGCTGGGCGCCCCAGACGAGCTGATGCCGCTGATCCGCGGTTTCATGATTATTCTTTACATGGGCGTGCCGTTCATCGTCGTCGGCATGGTTGGCATGGCAAGCATGCGGGCTACCGGGGACACCCGCTTGCCGAGCATGCTGATGATTCTCGCGGCGGTGCTCAACGTCATTCTCGACCCGATACTGATCTTCGGCGTGGGGCCAGTGCCGGCGATGGGGCTGAACGGGGCCGCGATGGCGGCGCTGCTTGCACGTGCCACGATCTTCGTCGGTACGCTCTACCTTATGCGCCACCGCATGGACATGGTGAGCTTCAGCAAGCCGGAGCCCGGCGAGCTGCGGCAGTCGTGGCGGGACATCCTGCACGTCGGCATCCCGGCCGCCGGCACCAACATCATCGTGCCGGTCGGGGCCGCCGTGGTTACCGCCATGATCGCGCGCTTCGGGCCAGACGCCGTCGCCGGCTTCGGTGTTGCGAGCCGGATCGAGTCGATGATGCTGGTCATGTACTACGCGCTGTCGGCTATCATCGGGCCGTTCGTCGGGCAGAATTTTTCCGCGGGTAAGGAAGATCGGATACTGCGCGCGCTGTGGCTCTGCACGGCCTTCTGCATCGGTAGCGGCCTCGTGATCGCGGGCTTCCTCGCCGCGCTGTCCGGCTGGCTGCCCGGCCTGTTCAGCGACAGCGAGAGCGTGCGCGGTGTGACATCCATGTTCCTCTGGATCGTGCCTGTCAGCTACGGCACCTATGGCATGGTCATGGTGATGAACGCGTCTTTCAACGGGCTTGGTTACCCGATGCCAGGTGTCGTCGTCAGCGTGTGCAGGATAGCCGTGCTCTACATCCCGATCGCGATTCTAGCAATGCAGTTCTTCGATATCGCCGGCATATTCGCCGCCTATGCGATTGCGAACATCGTATCCGGTGTTGGTGCTTACGTGTGGGCGCGCAGCACCGTGCGCCAGCGATGCGCGGAAGAGGCAACGGTGCGCACGGCTCCTGTGGGGATGGGGCCGTGAGCATTGGCATCCGGGAGATCGACCATATCGTGCTTCGTGTGAGCGATCTCGATCGCATGCTCGAGTTCTATTGTGACGTACTCGGCTGCAGCATCGAGCGGCGCAAGGACGATATCGGGCTCATACAGCTCCGCGCAGGCCGATCGCTCGTGGATCTCGTTCCCGTCGACGGTGAGCTCGGCCGCGCCGGCGGCGCAGCGCCCGGACGCGAAGGGCGCAACCTGGACCATCTCTGTTTTCGCCTCGAATCGTTCGACGAGGCATTGTTAGCCGCACATCTCGAAAGCCATGGCGTGGAACCCGGCCGGGTGACCTCGCGCTACGGCGCCGAGGGCCAGGGTCCCTCGATGTATGTCAGCGACCCGGAAGGCAATGTCGTCGAATTGAAGGGCCCGCCGGTTCCATCACCGTAGGAACGCACCTACAGCGCGGGCAGGACGCTGCGGCGATACCAGATGTGCATCCCGATGCCGCGGCTCGCGAGGAACAGCAGGAACGCGAGCCAGAGCCCGTCGTTACCCAGCGGCTGCAACACGAACCAGGCCGGAATGAACACGGCAAAGGCCGAGAAGACCATGATGTTGCGCATCTCGCGAGCCCGCGTCGCGCCGACGTACACGCCGTCGTAAAGGAACGACCAGACGGAAACCAGCGGCGAGACGATCATCCAGGGAAGGTAACGCAGCGTCGTCTCGCGGACGGCGGGCAGATCGGTCAGCACCTTGATGAGTAGCGGCCCGAGCGCGAAGTACGCGGCACTGAATCCGACCGCAAAGATCAGGGACCATTTGAGACACAGTTTCACAGAGCGCTCGAGCACATCCCGTCGTCGCTGGCCGACCGCCTTGCCGACCAGCGCTTCGGCCGCATGCGCGAGGCCATCGAGGCCGAAGGCGGTGAGATTTTGCAGCTGCATGAGTATCGCGTTCGCGGCGAGTATGAGGCCGCCCATCCGCGTGCCCTGCGCCGTAACGAAGGCAATGGTGAACATCAGGGCCATGGTGCGGACGAACAGGTTGGCGTTGACCGAAAAGAACGCCGCGTATGCGCGCAGATTGACGAACTTATCCATCGGCCAGTGACCGCTATGCTTGCGGAGTTCCCGTGCGGCAAAGTAAAGCGCAACTGCGAGCCCGGTGTACTCGGCGAACACCGACGCCAGCGCCACGCCGTCGACCTTCATGCCCAGCACGAGCACGAACAGGAGGTCCAGCGCGATGTTGGTCAGGTTGATGGTGAGGAAAATGATCAGCGGGACACGAGCGTTCTGGAGGCCGAGGAACCAGCCGATCATCACGAAATTGGCGAGCGTGCCCGGTGCGCTCCAGATACGAATGGAAAAATACTCGAGGGCATGCTCCCTTAAAGCGCCTTCCGCGCCGAGCAGCTTCATCGCAACCTGGCCGACCGGCCACTGCAACAGGATCACGGCGACGGCGATTATCTGGGCAACGACGAGCGCCTGGCCGAGCGAGATACGCAGGCCATCGAAATCATCTGCGCCGTATCGCTGGGCTGCGATACCGGTCGTGCCCATGCGCAGGAAGTTCACACCGGTATACAGGAAGCTGAAGATCACGCCGCCGATGGCAACAGCGCCCAGGTAAACGGCGCTCTCGAGGTGCCCGACGACGCCAGTATCGACCATGCCGAGCATCGGCACCGAGATATTCGAGAGGATCATCGGCGCGGCGATGCGCCACACGTCGCGGTCGCGAGGCAGACCGTCGGCCGTCATGACATGGTGCTCAGAAGGGTATACCGAGCCGCCGGTACAATACGGATAACAGCCACGCCGGGCCGATCATCATGAGCTGCAGGTCTCTCAGGACCGGGCCCGGCCCCGGCTCGTTGCGGTGACCGAGCCACAAGCCGATCGTGCCGCCGATCAACAGGCCGCCGGCCACATGTGGGTGCGAGTAGAGAGACTGGTCCAGCCACAGCTGGATCGCGGCGATGCCGAGGATGAACGGCAACATACCGATCGCAATCGGCAGCGAAATAATGAAGTAGTAGACAGCGGCCGCCATCAGGAAGGCGCTGCCCCAGTTCAGTAGCGGAGATATCTCGAAGAATTGCGCCGGCACGGGCAGCGACCACAGCAGCCCGACGGTGCCTGTCACGACCATTGGAACAGCCGCCCAGTAGAGCACCGGGTAGGTCAGGTTGTCGTGGGTCTCGGCGTAACGCTCGAGCCAGCCGTCGCTGTCAGTCATCGCTGCTCCCGCATCCTCGGCGGTATTTGACCATAAACGCACGGATTAAGTGTGCGTTCAGTCACGGAGAGCTACAATTCACGCTGTACACTCACACCCGAGGATTTCAGGGAGATTTCGCTATGGGCAGCAAGATTAGAAATTTCTTATTCGTGCTCGCGGGCATTGCCGCGTTTCTCAGTGGCTGCGAGACATTGGACCCGTATACCGGGGAGTCGGAAACGAGCAAGGCGACCAAAGGCGCGCTTATCGGAGCCGCGGCCGGCGCCGTAGCGGGCCTGATGTCGGGCGATGATGCGGTAGAGCGCCGTCAACACGCGCTGATTGGCGCAGGCATAGGCGCCCTGGCGGGCGGTGCCGTCGGGAATTACATGGACCGGCAGGAAGCCAAGCTTCGGGCCGAGCTGCAGGGAACCGGTGTCAGCGTCACGCGCATGGGTGACAACATCACGTTGAACATGCCGGGCAACGTTACATTCGACACAGACAGCTCCGCGTTGCGGCCGCAGTTCTTCGGCGTGCTGAACTCGGTGGGCAAGGTGTTGACGGAGTACGACAAGACCGTCGTCGAGGTCGCCGGCCATACCGACAGCACCGGCAGCGACTCTTATAATATGCAGCTGTCGCAGCGTCGTGCCAACACGGTCGGCGAGTACCTTTACACGCAGGGCATCATGGACCAGCGGATCATCTCGGTCGGGATGGGCGAGCATCACCCGATCGCAGACAATTCGACACCGGAAGGGCGCCAGCTCAACCGCCGTGTCGAAATCACTCTGGTGCCGGTTACCGCCAGCTAGACGGGCGGTCGTTACAGAAACAGGGGAGCGCGCCAGCCAGGGAAGGCTGGCACCGCTTTCGTTTGCCCAACAACAACAAGAAGGGCAACCATGCAGTCAGCCTATGTGAAGGCCGACACGGGCCGCTGGATCGAAGACACGGGTTTCGTCCGCCTACTGTTGCACGATGATGACGACGGCTCGCGCCACCAGCGCTTCATCATCCAGTTGAGCAACCGGCAGACACTGCTGATCGCACACAATATCGATGTCGCCGAACGGATTCCGCTGTCGCTCGGCGACCGGATTCATTTCCGTGGCATGTATGAGTGGAATGACCTGGGAGGGCTGGTGCACTGGACACACCACGATCCACTGGGCGAGGAGGATGGCGGCTGGGTAAGGTATCGGCGCAAGGTCTATGCTTAGGCGTCTATTGCTTTAGGAGCGCTTCTTGAAGCGCGCTCCTATAAAAAAGCCGCCCTGGAGGGCGGCTTTACATTACTAACTGTCGGCAACTCTCAGAGCGCCATCGCCGATCGAAGCTTCTTGATCGCGTTGGCTTCTACCTGGCGAACGCGTTCCGCCGATATGCCGTATTCGTCGGCGAGCTCGTGCAGCGTCAACTTGTCTTCCGACAGCCAACGGCTCTCGATGATATGACGGCTGCGATCGTCGAGTGTCCTGATGGCGGCGGCCATGCGCACTGATGCATCGTCGTTGAAGTCTGCCGTCTCCACGAGCTTCGCAGGATCTGCATCCGGGCTGGGCAGGTATGCGGCCGGCGTGAATGCACGCTCGTCGTCGACGTCCGGGGCCGGATCGAAGATCGCGTCGCGCGCGTGCAGCCGCTTCTCCATCTCGGTGACTTCCTGGGGGCTGACGCCGAGATCTTTGGCAACCGCCTGCGTCTCGTCGAAGGTGAGCCACGCGAGGTTCTTTTTCGCCTTGCGAAGGTTGAAGAACAATTTGCGCTGCGCTTTCGTGGTTGCAACCTTGACGATGCGCCAGTTGCGAAGCACGAATTCATGGATCTCGGCGCGAATCCAGTGGACAGCGAACGATACGAGACGGACGTCGTAGTCGGGATCGAAGCGCTTGACCGCCTTCATGAGGCCGACGTTGCCTTCCTGGATCAGGTCGCTGAGCGGCAAGCCGTAACCGGTATAGCCTTTCGCAATGTGTACGACAAAGCGCAGGTGCGCCAGGACGAGCTCACGCGCCGCATCGAGGTCGTCTTTCTCGCGGAACCGGATCGCCAGCGCCTGCTCGTCTTCCTTGCTGAGCACGGGCACGGAACCGACTGCCTGAATATAGGCGTCGAGGCTGCCGACCGGTCCGGCCAGCATCAGTTCGTGGTTTCGAAGCGCTACAGCTGTAGACATTCGGTTCTCTCCTTGTGGTACGGCAATTTTAGCACTCGCGATATTAGAGTGCTAACCGGAGCCGGCGTTCCACCAAGATGCCAGAAAAATTCTTTTTTAAAATAGCAAGTTACAAATCGTTACGAAATGTCCGCCGCGGCTCGAGCTGCATGACGCAGCGCCGCATGCGCGGGCCCGGACGGCCTGAAAAAGGGGCTATTTCGGCTCGATCGAACGCATGTGGCGCGCCGCCGCCAGCCACGATCCGGCCAGGCCCAGGGTCACGCCAACGGCGATAATGATGAGGCTGTCCCTGAGATCCAGGGTGAGCATGGTGACCCCGCTCTGGTATAGGCCAGCCAGCCTGGCGACGGTCGGGCGCAACATGTAAAGGCCGTACTGCACGAGCCCCAGGGCAAGAACGGAACCGAACAGTCCGAACCAGAAGCCGCTCCACAGGAACGGCCGGCGCACGAACGCGTTGCTTGCGCCGATCAGCTTCGTGACCTCGATCTCGTCACGACGGTTCTGGATCTCGAGTCGAATCGTGTTGCCGATGATGACGACGATTGCGGCACCCAGCAGGCCGGCGCCGATCATGATCGCCTGCTGCACGATTTCGAGTATCGCGTGGAATCGCTGCACCCACTCGGTGTCGACCTGCACGAGTTCGGTCTCGGGCAAGCTGTCGAGTTCCTCTCGCAACAGGGTCATCGACTGCGGCGTGTTCGCCGGGCTGGGCCTGACAACAAGAGTATGCGGCAGGGGGTTGTCGGGAAGATGATCGAGGGCGCTGCCGAAGCCGGACTGTTCCTTGAACTCGGCCAGTGCTTCCTGCGCGGTTATCAGGCGTACGTCGTCCACGTCAGCACGCTGGGATATCAACCTCGCGAGCGCCTCCGCTTCACTTTCCGATATGCCGGTGTCGAGAAAGACGGAAAAGTCGAGGGCGTCGTCCCAGCCGCTGCTAATGGCCGTGAAGTTCTTGATGGCCAGGTTGAGGGCGGCGGGTATCGCGAGCGTCACCGCTATGACGAGTATGATCATCAGGCTCGCAAATGGCTGGTGCACGAGCCTGCTGAACGACGCCGAAGCCGTCCGTCCGTGACG
>JBFEXY010000126.1:0-6973 GCA_041562415.1 Woeseiaceae bacterium | reverse complement strand
TGGCTCGCTCGGATCGTTCTCCGCTTGCTCGGGCGGCGGTTTGCTACGCCATCACGCCGGGCACAGATTCCAAATACCCTGCCGGCCGTGCTTCGCTGCGCTCCGCACGACGCTCGAACAAACACCCGATGCCGCACCGAATCCCTGCGCTCCGACCGGCAGGCGTCCGGGACGTTTGTCGACCGAAGTAAAGCGCAGCAAGCGAAGCGCAGCGAGCCATGAGGGAGACAAATGACCCGAGCGCCTGCCGGTTCCGGGTCGCGGCAGGTCATCATCACGAAGTTGCCTTCGAGTGCGATTGGGATGGGCAGACAGGACCGCGCACTTTTTGGGGAGAGTTCTGTAGAATAGCGCCTCGCCGAAAACCCCGGACACCCCAATGGCAAGCTACAGCACCAATGAATTTCGCTCAGGGCTCAAGATCCTGATCGATAACGACCCCTGCATTATTGTCGAGAACGAGTTCGTCAAGCCCGGCAAGGGTCAGGCCTTCAACCGAGTCAGGATCAAGAATCTCAAGACCGGCAAGGTCGTCGACAAGACCTTCAAATCCGGCGAAAGCGTCGAAGCGGCCGACGTCATGGACACCGAGATGCAGTTTCTCTATTCGGACGGGGAATTCTGGCACTTCATGAAGCCCGACACATTCGAGCAGTACGCGGCTGACGCAAATGCCGTGGGTGAGGCGAAGGACTGGCTGAGTGACGGCGATGTCTGCCCGGTCACGTTGTGGAACAATTCGCCGCTGATCGTCGAGCCCCCGAACTTCGTCGAGCTCGAGATCGTCGAAACCGACCCGGGCATGAAAGGCGACACCGCGAGCGGCGGCGTCAAGCCGGCAAAGTTGTCCACTGGTGCCGTCGTGCGCGTACCCTTATTCGTGGACCAGGGCGAGGTCATCAAGGTAGACACGCGTTCCAAGGAATACGTCAGCCGCGTGAAGTAGTGCTGCCTGCGCGCGAAATTCCTGCCCCCGTCTAGAGAAACCCCTTTCGGCCAGACTGCAGGCCGCAGTAGGTCGCGCACAATCGTTCGATACCGGCTTGGTCCTCTGCGCTGAAACGGTCGAGCAAAGGGCTATCGATATCGAGCACGCCGACGAGTGATCCGTCGACGATGAGCGGCACCACGATCTCGGAGCGAGAAGCGGAATCACAGACTATGTGCCCGGGAAATTCGTGGACATCGGGTACGCGCTGAGTCTTCAATGTGGCTGCTGCAGTCCCGCAGACTCCGCTGCCCAGGTCAATGTGCACGCAGGCGGGTTGTCCCTGGAACGGGCCGAGCACCAGTTCGTCGCCGCGAAGCACGTAGATCCCGAGCCAGTTCACGTCCCCCAGCGCGTTGTACAAAAGTGCTACGAAGTTGGCGGCGTTCGCCAGCGCATCCGGTTCGTCGCGGAGGAGGGCCTTGGCCTGGGAGTCCAGCAGCTTGTAATCGGTCATTGTGGTTACAGGCCCTTTTCAGCCGTCTCCGTCGTTGAACGCGAACGTAAAAACGTCGCGGATATTTTCCGCCCCGGTTGCAAGCATAAGGATGCGTTCGAAGCCGACCGCGACACCCGCACATTCCGGCAAGCCGGACTCTAGCGCCGCCAGCAATGGTTCGTCCACCGGAACCGGCCGCTTTGCCGACACGTGGCGCCTCTCAAGGTCAGCATGGATGCGTTGCCGCTGCTCGTCCGGATCTCGCAGCTCGACGAAGCCATTGGCAAGTTCGATCGCACCGTAAAAAACCTCAAAGCGGTCTGCTACACGGTCGTCGGCAGGGCAGATGCGCGCCAGGGCAGCCTGGCTGGCAGGGAAATGGCGCAGAACAGTGAGTCGCGAGCTGGCGAAATTCGTGGCTACGCGCGTGCTGAGCATCAGGTCCAGCCACGCGTCCCGGTCTTGCGCGAGACTCTCGCGCAGATCTGCATCGGCATCCGCGGCATCGGCAAGTTCGTCGATCGAAGCCGTGAACGGTTCGACAAGGGCGAAACGCCGGAACGCGGCCTCGTACTCGAGTATCTTGGTGTCATGCAGCTCCGGGCGCCGCAGGGTGTCCGCGATGAAGGCAACGGTCTCTGCGATCATTTCGTCCAGACCGAAGCCGCGCCGATACCACTCCACCATCGTGAATTCAGGCTGGTGCAGCTTCCCTGACTCGCCAGCCCGGAACACGGGACAAATCGCGTACACGTCAGGGTAGCCGTCGGCAAGCAATCGTTTCATAAAGGACTCGGGCGACGTCTGCAGATACAGCGTGGAATCGCCGGGCCCCGAAACGCGAAGACTGTCGATATTGGGGTCGCTGGTCGTGTAGCGGCTCAATACAGGCGTGTCGATTTCAAGCACGTCGCGTAAGCGGAAGAATGCCCGTGCCCGGTCGAGCATGGCGGCGCGCTGCCTGGCCACGGCAACGCCGGATGATGCCTTCCAGCTCACCCGCCAGGTGCCGCCAGTTCGCCGATCGCCTTGCCCATGACCGTCGTGACGCCGGGCTCGAAGTCACCGCGCCAGCTGCAGCTGCCAGCAGGAAGCAGCAGGATGACCGTCGATCCCATGTTGAACCAGCCGAGCAGGTCGCCCTTGCTGATGTTGCGGGGAGCGGCCGATAGATCGACAGTTTCCACGACGCCGCTCTTGCGCGGCCGGATCTCGCCGCTCCAGGGTGTGGAGATGCTGCCGACGTTCAGGGCGCCGACCAGCACCACCACCATCGGGCCGAATGCTGTACGGAAATGCAGGTTTAGCCGCTCATTGCGGCTGAACAGGCCGGGCACGTGCGCCGCCGTCTTGCTGTTGACGCTGAAGAGATCGCCGGGCACGTAATGCGCCGCCACGAGTTCGCCGTCCACCGGTGCATGCACACGATGGTAGTTGTACGGGGCGAGGTAGATCGTTGCGAAAGCACCGCCGGAAAACGACCTTGCCGTATCGAGATCTGCCGCGAGCAGGTCTTCGAGCGTGTAGTCGATGCCCTTCGCCTGCAGTATCCGGTTGCCCCGCAGCGTGCCGGCCTGGCTAAGCGTTCCGTCGGCCGGCGAGACGATGGCGCGGGCATCCGGGTCGATCGGCCGTGCGCCTTCCTCGAGCTCACGGATGAAGAAGTCGTTGAAGGTCCTGAAGTCCTCGGGCACTCGCCCCTGGACCTTGTCGAGCTCGACGTCGTAGAGCCTGAGGAAACCGCGGATCAGGGCGTTTTTGACGGACGGGATGCTGATGCGTGCGAGCCGGTACACCAGCGCGGTGAGCAGGTATTTCGGCAGCAGGTACTGCATCAAAACAAATAGTCGGGACAGCATGCTTCAATCCATCGCGGCCGTGAATTCCGCACTGATGCTGAGTAGCAGCAACTCCTCGGAATAGAAGTTCAGTGTAATCGTTTCGGGCGCGCCAATGGGTCGCATGAGCATAAGGTGCTTACCACCGCGCTCGAAGACCACAGTTTCGCCGTTCTCGATTTCGAGCACCGGGATCTCGCGCATCCGGGCGATGTCGTCCTCGACGATCGTCTCGTGCATTTCGACCGATTCGTAATCGGGACTCGAAACGCCAGTGATGCGAATACTCGTTCCCGAGCGATTAGTGATGTCGAGGTAGCCGGCGGCCATCGGCATCCCCGGCGCCGGCGCGGTCACCACGACATTGGCGGCGACGACCGGCGGTCCTTCGCCGCTGTCGCAGGCCGGGATACCGGCGAGAATGGCAAACAGGACTGCGAGGCGCCGCATCATTCGCTGTCCATGATCAGCGGCAGGTCGTGAACGAGCGTCTCGACGCGGTGCGGTGCGCTGAACAGCGCTTTCAGCCGGGCTTGCGGATCGATAACCAGTACGACCGTGGAGTGGTCGACGCCATAGTTTCCGTCCTCCGTCGCGGCTTTCTGGAAAAAGATGCCGAGCGCCCCGGTCAGCTTGCCGATCTCCTCGAGCGCCCCGGTCAGACCGAGGTTGCCGTCCCCGAAATAGCCGATGTAGCGCGCCATGGCCTCCGGCGTGTCCCGCTCCGGATCGACGCTGACGAGCACGACGCGCGGCAGCGAATCCAGGCCCTGCACGGCGAGTTCGCGCGTCGCCTGTCCAAGCACCGTCATTGTCGCAGGGCAGATATCGGGACAGTTGGTAAAGCCGAAGAACACGACGTCCCATTGACCAACGAATACCGTTCGGTCCACCGGCATTCCGTCATGGTCCAGCAGCGCGAAATCGGGCAGTTCGTTGCCGGCCGGGAGTAACGTCGCTGTGAGCGGGGTATCGGCCTCGCCTGCATTACGCAGCGCGAGCGCCAGCCCCGCTGCGATAGCGGTGCCAAGTACGAGAGCGGCAATGATGTTCCGGATTTGCATGGATCTCGGGAAAGAGCGATTCGGAGGGCGCGATTCTACAGCAGCCGTGTGAGATTATGAGATGGGTTCCATAAATGGTGATGCAAGTGGACGGCAGCCAGTGACAGGCCACAATGAACAATTGATGACTGTCGAGCAGCTCATTCGGAAAACCGCCGATCGGTTTGCAGGCGCAGACCTGGTATATGGCCACGGTACCGATAATCCGACCGACGAGGCCGCGTGGCTGGTGTTTGCCCACCTGGGCCTGTCTCATGACCACGTGCCCGAGGTTTATGCGCGCCCCGTTGGCGCGGATCAACTCGAAGGCTTTGACGCGCTCGTCGAGCGCCGAATTCACGAGCACGTGCCGGTGGCGTATCTCGTCAATGAGGCGTGGTTCGCAGGCATGAGTTTCTATGTCGACGAGCGAGTGCTTATTCCGCGCTCGCCGATCGCGGAACTGATCCATGCGCGGTTTACGCCATGGCTCGAGCCGTCCGGCGTGCATTCGATCGTCGATCTCGGTACCGGCAGCGGCTGCATCGCAATTGCGCTGGCCAAGGCGTTCCCCGATGCGACCGTGGACGCGGTGGACGTCTCGGCCGATGCACTCGACGTCGCTGCAATCAACGTCGCCCGGCACGGCGTTGCCAACAGGGTTCGCCTCGTTCGGTCTGACTTTTTCGCTGCTCTCGAAGGGAGGCATTACGATCTCATCGTCAGCAATCCGCCGTATGTGGATCGCGAGGACATGGAGTCCCTGCCGGATGAGTTTCGTCATGAGCCGTCACTCGGACTCGCCGCGGGTGATGACGGTCTGGATTCGGTGAAAATCATCCTGCATGATGCGTCGCGATTCCTGTCCGACGATGGAATACTCGTTTGCGAGGTCGGCAACAGCCAGCGCGCGCTCGAAGCCGCGTATCCGGATGTTGCATTTGTCTGGCTAACATTCGAGCATGGCGGACAGGGTGTGTTTCTGCTGACCGCCGGAGACCTGCGGAATGTCGGGTAACAGTTTCGGAAAGCTGTTCGTTGTAAGCACGTTTGGCGAGAGCCATGGTCGTGCGCTGGGCTGTGTCGTGGACGGCTGTCCTCCCGGCATGATGCTCGATGAGGCCGATATCCAGGCAGATCTCGACCGGCGCCGTCCGGGCCGTTCACGCCACACGACGCAGCGCAACGAGCCGGACCAGGTACAGATACTGTCCGGCGTGTTCGAGGGCCGCACGACCGGTACGCCGATCGGCCTGCTCATCGAGAACAAGGACCAGCGCTCGAAGGATTACGGGGATATCAAGGACAAGTTCCGCCCGGGACACGCAGACTACACGTATCAGCAGAAGTACGGTATCCGAGACTACCGCGGCGGCGGCCGTTCGTCGGCGCGCGAGACCACGATGCGCGTCGCGGCAGGCGCCATTGCCCGCAAATACCTGAAGGAACGCGTGGGCGTCGAGATACGTGGCTATCTCTCGCAGCTGGGCGCCATCGAACTCGGCGCCACTGATCTGGACGCAATAGATGACAACCCGTTTTTTTGTGCCGATCCCTCCCGCGTGCAGGAGCTTGAGACCTTCATGGATGAGCTGCGCGAGCAGGGCGATTCCATCGGTGCGAAGATCAGCGTACTGGCGAGCAATATGCCGGTCGGTCTCGGCGAACCCGTATTCGACAAGCTGGAGGCAGACATTGCGCGCGGACTGATGAGTATCAATGCAGTCAAAGGAGTGGAAATCGGAGCCGGTTTCGCAGCCGTCGCGCAGCGCGGCAGCCAGCACCGAGACGAGATGTCCGGCTCCGGTTTCAGCAAGAACGATGCCGGCGGCACGCTCGGCGGCATATCGTCCGGGCAGGATCTGCTGGCGAGCATTGCGCTGAAGCCGACGTCGAGCATCTCGGTGCCGGGCAAAACCATCGACAAGAGTGGCAAGGAGACGGAGATCGTGACGAAGGGCCGTCACGATCCCTGCGTCGGTCTTCGCGCGACGCCGATCGCCGAGGCAATGGTGGCACTCGTTATCATGGACCATTTTTTGCGCAATCGCGCACAGAACGCCGACGTTCAGTCGGGAACACCAGCCATTAAGTAGAAAAGACAATGACAGATCGATTTGATGTAGCTGTCGTCGGCGCCACGGGTGTCGTCGGTGAATCCATGCTCGAGATACTCGCAGAGCGCAAGTTTCCCGTGGGCAAGATCTACGCACTCGCGAGCGAGCGTTCCGTGGGCATGAAAGTTGCGTTCGGCAACCGTGAACTGACGGTCGAGGATCTTGCCGGTTTCGATTTTTCGAAGGTACAGATCGGCCTTTTTTCAGCCGGGGGATCCATCTCGGCGGAATACGCGCCGCGCGCCGCGGATGCTGGCTGTGTCGTCGTCGACAACACCTCGCACTTCCGCTATGACGACGATATTCCGCTCGTGGTGCCCGAGGTAAATGCCGAATCGATTGGCGATTACACGAGCCGCGGCATCATCGCTAACCCGAATTGCTCGACGATCCAGATGGTTGTGGCACTGAAGCCGATCTACGACGCGGTCGGCATCGAACGAATCAACGTCGCGACCTACCAGGCCGTGTCTGGCGCCGGACGCAGCGCTATCGAGGAACTGGTCAGGCAGGTGACCATGATGCTGAACGGCCGCCCGCTGGACATC
>JBFEXY010000125.1:0-7052 GCA_041562415.1 Woeseiaceae bacterium | reverse complement strand
TTGGTCACGGCACTGCCGCTCGGCATGTAGCGCGTCTCCGGATCCGCTCCGAGATTTCCGACGATGATGACTTTGTTGATTCCACGGGACATAACGATTCTCTGCTTGTGGCGCCTTTGCGGCGCGATTGGTGTGCATACCCTCTCGAGGGGGCACATATTGTAGAGGGTTACCCCCCGAAAACCACCCCGATTTCTGGCTCTGCAGGCGCTTTTTTTGTAGTCAGCCGAGAAAGTATCTCCTGAAAAATCACCCTCTCACGCGGGCTGCGGCGACGATTTTTCTCGTCATGGCTCCCTTCGGTCCGCTTTACTTCCTCGAAAAACATCGCCGGCAGCCCGCTAAAGGACGTCACGGAGCCGGCGGAATGTGCCCGTTCGACGAACGCGGGCCGGCCGGGGTGTTCCTCGAGAGAAGTAAAGCGCAGGCGAGCGGAGCGAGCCGAGCCATGACCGAAAGGAATGCCCCGCCGGCCTGCAACCGGGTCTGGCTGTCAGCCGCACGCCGCAAGACGCCGGTTTATTCTATATCAGGGGGTGCGGGCGCGGATGCCGCCGACGCTCTGCATGGCGAGCCAGATAGCCGCTAGCAGCACGCAGACGAAGAACACGTCTGCGGGGCGGCCGGTCGCCAGGAACCGCCCGCCGATGAGTCCGCCGACGAAGGCACCGAGGAACTGCGCGCTCGCGAACAGGCCGAGTGACGCACCGCGTGTATCATCATCGGCGATCAGCGAAAGGCGCGCAGGCAGTCCCGCTTCGAGGAAGTTGAAGCCTGCGAAGAACAGTACCAGCCCGCCGAACACCGTCGCGACGGTGAAACCGGCGAACGTGAGCACGAGCTGGCCCAGGAGCATCAGCGTCACCGCGATGCCTATGGTCGAGCCTTTGCCCTGCCGCTCGTCGCGGACGATCAGCGGAATCGTGCCGGCAAGCGACAGCAGCAGCGCCCCCACGTACATCTTCCAGTGCTCGGTCACGGGCAGTTCCAGCCGGTTGACGAGCAGGAACGGCAGCGCAACGAAACTCGCCGTCAGGATCGCGTGGAGCAGGAATACGTAGGTGTCCAGGCGCAGGAGTTCGGGCCGGAAGGCCGGCCGGAAATTCCATTGTCTTGGCGTCTCGGGCCGGGGAATGTCCCCGGGCAATGCGACGAGCAGGAAAGCGGCAACCAGGGCCAGGACTGCGGCGAACACGAACAGGGCGGGCACGCCGAAATGACCCGAGAATTTGGGGCCGAATATCATCGCGAGCATGAAGGCGCCACCGACGCCGACACCGAACACGGCCATCGACCGCGTGCGCACACCGTCGCGCGTGGCATCGGCGATAAGCGCGGTCAACGTGGCCGAGATGGCACCTGCTCCCTGCAGCAGACGGCCGGTGATTACGCCCCAGACACTGTCACTGTATGCCGCCAGGATACTGCCCGCCGCAAATACAGCGAGCCCAGCGACGATGACCGGTACCCGGCCGATGCGGTCCGACAGCGCACCCAGCGGGATCTGCAGGCCGGCCTGCGTGAGGCCGTAGGCCCCGACGGCCAGGCCGATCAGTAACGGCGTCGCGCCTTCGAGTGTGGCCGCGTGCAGCGCCAGCACCGGCAATAGCGCGAACAGGCCGAACATCCGCAGCATGCCGATGAGCGCAATGACGCCGACAGCGCGCCGCTCGGCCGGCAGCCACGAATTCGTGCTGTCACTCTCTCCCGGGGTCATCGTCCGCTGTCTTTGCGCCGGAGTTGCAGGGCGGCGTATATTAGCAGGTTGGTCGGCAAACTCTCCTCGATTTATGAAAACCATCGATATCCGCGGCGCGCGCACGCACAATCTGTGCAATCTCGATCTCAGCCTGCCGCGCGATAAACTGATCGTCTTCTCAGGCCTGTCCGGTTCCGGCAAGTCCTCGCTCGCGTTCGACTCGATCTACGCGGAAGGGCAGCGGCGTTACGTCGAATCGCTGTCGGCATACGCGCGGCAGTTCCTCTCCATGATGGAAAAACCCGACGTCGACCACATCGACGGACTGTCGCCCGCGATCTCCATCGAGCAGAAATCCACGTCCCACAACCCGCGCTCGACGGTGGGTACGGTGACCGAGATCTACGATTACCTGCGGCTGCTGTTCGCCCGCGCCGGCATACCGCGCTGCCCCGACCACGACACGACGCTCGAGGCACAGACCGTCAGCCAGATGGTCGACCAGGTACTCGCGATGCCCGAGGGCACCCGGCTGATGCTGCTGGCGCCCGTTGTCGATAATCGCAAGGGCGAGCACGTGCAGCTTATGCAGGACCTCATGGCGCAGGGCTTCATCCGGGCGCGAATCGACGGCGAAGTGTACGAACTCGATCAGCCACCGAAACTCGACCTGCGCAGGAAGCATACGATCGAGGCAATCGTGGACCGCTTCCGGGTGAAGGAAGACATCCGGCTGCGGCTCACGGAATCGTTCGAGACGGCACTCCGGATCGCGGACGGCGTGGCGCGGATAACGTGGATGGATGATGCAGACCAGGAAGAGATCATCTTCTCCGACCGCTTCGCCTGCAACCTTTGCGGCTACAGCCTCACGGAGCTCGAGCCGCGCCTGTTCTCGTTCAACAACCCGTCGGGCGCCTGCCCGTCCTGCGACGGCCTTGGCGTCAAGCAGTTCTTCGATCCCGAGCGCGTCGTGGTCAACCGGTCGCTGTCACTTGCCGGCGGCGCGATCAGGGGCTGGGACCGCCGCACGACTTACTATTACCAGATGGTCCGCAGTCTCGCTGACCACTACGGCTTCGACGTCGAGACGCCATTCGAAGAACTCGGCGAGAAGCTGCAGCAGGTCGTCCTGTTCGGCAGCGGTAATGACAAGATCGACTTCTTCTACCAGAACTCGCGCGGCATGGAAGTCCGCAAAAGGCACCGTTTTGAAGGCGTCATTCCGAATCTGGAACGGCGTTACCGCGAAACGGAATCGAGCGCCGTGCGAGAGGAACTGGCCAAGTTCCTGAACAGCCAGGCCTGTCCGGAATGCGGCGGTACGCGATTGAACCGCGCCGCCCGCCACGTTTTCGTTGGCGATCACTCGTTGCCGGAAATCACGCGCAAGTCGGTCGGCAGCGCCAAGAAATTCTTCAATGAACTTGCGCTCGAGGGCTGGCGCGCCACGATCGCGGACAAGATCGTCAAGGAGATCGGTGACCGAATCGGTTTCCTGTCCGATGTCGGTCTCGATTACCTGTCGCTGGACCGCAGTGCGGAGACCCTTTCCGGTGGCGAGGCGCAGCGCATCCGCCTGGCAAGCCAGATCGGCTCGGGCCTGGTCGGGGTCATGTACATTCTCGACGAGCCCTCGATCGGTCTGCACCAGCGCGACAACCAGCGCCTGCTCGGGACGCTGACCCACCTCAGGGACATCGGCAACACCGTCATCGTCGTGGAGCACGACGAAGAAGCCATCATGGCTGCGGACCATGTCGTCGATCTCGGGCCCGGTGCAGGCGTACACGGCGGCAAAGTCGTTGCGCAGGGTACGCCCGAAGAAATAATGAAGGCGACGAATTCGCTGACCGGCCAGTACCTCTCGGGCAAACGTGCCATCGAGGTTCCGGACGACCGTACCGCGCCGGACCCGGAGCGCCGGATCCGGATCGTCGGCGCCAGGGGCAATAACCTGAAGGGCATCGAGGCATCGATTCCGGTAGGCCTCATGACCTGCGTGACAGGCGTTTCCGGTTCGGGCAAGTCGACGCTCGTGAACGATACCCTGTACAAGGCCGTCGCCGACCTGCTCAACCGCACCAGCCGCAATCCGGCCCCGCACGACGAAATACTGGGCCTCGACCTGATCGACCGGGTCATCGACATCAGCCAGAGCCCCATCGGCCGTACGCCCCGGTCTAATCCCGCCACCTACAGCGGCCTGTTCACTCCGATCCGCGAACTGTTTGCGGGCACCCAGGAAGCGCGTTCCCGCGGCTACATGCCGGGCCGTTTCAGCTTCAACGTCAAGGGCGGCCGCTGCGAGGCCTGCCAGGGCGACGGCGTGCTGAAAGTCGAAATGCACTTCCTCCCGGACGTCTACGTCCCCTGTGACGTGTGCCGTGGCAAACGTTACAACCGCGAGACGCTGGAAATACGCTACAAGGGCAAAAACATCCACGAGGTGCTCGAGATGACTGTCGAGGATTCGCTCGAGTTCTTCAGGAACGTCCCCGTGGTCGCGAAGAAGCTGCAGACGCTGACCGACGTCGGCCTGTCCTACGTGCGGCTGGGCCAGAACGCAACGACGCTTTCCGGTGGCGAAGCCCAGCGCGTCAAGCTGGCCAAGGAACTATCGAAGCGCGATACCGGCAGGACCCTGTACATTCTCGACGAACCGACGACAGGTCTGCATTTTCACGACATCGAACACCTTCTGGAGGTGCTGCACCGGCTGCGCGACCGTGGCAACACTATCGTCGTCATCGAACACAACCTCGACGTCATCAAGACGGCCGACTGGATCATCGACCTCGGCCCTGAGGGCGGTGACGGTGGCGGCGAAGTAATAGCAACGGGCACACCCGAAGACGTGGCCGGCAATTCGCGCTCGTTTACGGGCCAGTACCTGAAATCTCTGTTGCGGGAAACACGAGCGAGACAAAGCGCCTGATCATTACGGCCAAGGAACGAATAATGCGAACACACCTGATCCTGTCATGCACCCTCGCAGCGCTGTATTGCGGCGCCACCGGGGCAGTGCAGGCTGCGGATAGCACTGATACAGCGACCGATACCGACGATATGGCAATTCTCGAAATAGAAAGACTCTTCGCCGCCCCCGATCTCGACGGCCCGTCCCCCAGGGGCGTAAAGATCTCTCCCGATTCCAGCCGCGTCACATTCCTGCGCGGCAAGGAAACCGATCCGTTACAAATGGACCTTTGGGAGTACAACCTTGCGGACCGGGAGATGCGGCTCCTGGTTGACTCCACGGCGCTGGTCGCGGGCGACGAGGCCCTGTCCGAAGAGGAACTCGCACGGCGCGAACGCCTGCGCATCGTCGGCCAGCGCGGTATCGTGAGCTACCAGTTTGCGCCCGACGGCAATCGCCTGTTGTTCCCGCTCAACGGTGACCTGTTCCTCTACGATCTCGACGGTCACGAGACACGACAACTCACCGACACCGAGGCGGGTGAGACCGACCCGAAGTTCAGCGCCACCGGCAGGTACGTGTCCTTCATTCGCGACCAGGACCTCTTCGCCGTCGACCTGGACACCTTCGACGAGCTCCGGTTGACCCATGACGGTGGCGGGCTCATTCGCAACGGCATGGCCGAATTCATCGCCCAGGAAGAGATGGACCGATACACCGGTTACTGGTGGGCGCCGGACGACTCGGCGGTCGCTTTTGTCCGCGTCGACGAATCCCCCGTACACGTGGCGGAGCGGTTCGAGATATATGCCGAGAACTTCAAGGTTTACGAGCAGCGCTATCCTGCGACCGGCACGCCGAACGTACTCGTAAGGCTCGGAGTGGTTGCGCCCGACGGTACCGACTTGCGCTGGATGGATATCGGCAAGGAAACGGATATCTACCTGCCGCGCGTGGACTGGTTCCCGGGCAGCCAGTTCCTGGCGGTACAGCGACAGTCGCGCGATCAGCAGACACTGGAGCTGCTGAAGATACACGCGCGGAGCGGCGAAGCCCGCGTCTTGCTGACTGAAACCAGCGATACCTGGATCAATCTTCACAATGAACTGCGCTTCCTCGAGTCACGACCGCAGTTCATCTGGGGTTCCGAACGCAGCGGGCACGCCCACCTCTACCTGTATGACAACGACGGCCGCTTGCTGCGGCAGCTTACCTCGGGCGACTGGGACGTCGTTGACGGGGCACGCGCACGTTCGGCGCTGCTGCACATAGACGAAGAAGGCGACAGACTTTTCGTAACCGGTACGCTCGCCAGCCCCATGGAACGCAATATCTACGAAGTTTCTTTGTCCGGGAACGGAGAGCCGCGCCGCATAAGCAAGGATGCAGGCTGGCATCAGGCCGACTTCGCCGATAGCGGCGAGTTCTATGTCGACAGTTTCAACAGCACCGGTACGCCGCCACAGTTGAGCCTGCATCGTGCGGACGGGTCCCGCATCGACTTCATCGAGGAAAACCGTCTCGATGAGACGCACCCGTATCACCGCTACGTCGCGAACCGCCCGTTGACAGAGTTCGGAACCCTGCGGGCCGAGGACGGCCAGCCGCTGTACTACCGAATGCTGAAACCCGCCGGTTTCGACGCGGACAAGCGCTATCCCGTTATCGTGTTCGTGTATGGCGGTCCGATGGGGCAGAGCGTGACCGACACGTGGGCCGCAGGTTTCAACGAGATCCTTGCCAGGGAAGGTTTCATCGTATTCACGATCGACAACCGCGGCACGGGCTTCCGCGGCACTGCCTTCGACGCACCCATATTCCGCCGCATGGGCGACATCGAGGTCCGCGACCAGATGGTCGGTGCCAACTACCTGAAGTCGCTGGACTTCGTCGACCCGGCGAGGATAGGCGTGTGGGGCTGGAGTTATGGCGGCTACATGACGCTAATGAGCCTGTTCAAGCAGCCAGATGTGTTTGCCGCCGGCGTATCCGGAGCACCCGTTACCGACTGGACGCTGTACGACACGCACTACACCGAGCGCTACCTCGGCACGCCGCAAGGCAACCCGGAAGGTTACGAGGCGTCGGGCGTCTTTCCCTACGCGAAAGACCTGGCGGCACCGCTGTTGCTCATTCACGGCATGGCCGACGACAACGTCCTGTTTACGAACAGCACGAAACTGATGAAGGCCCTGCAGGACGATGGCCGGCCATTCGATGTAATGACCTATCCCGGCAGCAAACACGGACTGATGCGAGTTCCGGCTACAGGCCAGCACGTCTTTGCGCACATCCTGCGGTTCTTCCGGCAGCACCTGGAGTAGTCCCGAATCACGCAGCAGCGCGCGTGAGCGCCTTCGCGAACCGGCCGGCCGAACCGGGATCGGTGCGGAAATACAGCGACGGTTCGATCAGTTCGAGCTCCATTAGCAG
>JBFEXY010000124.1:0-7057 GCA_041562415.1 Woeseiaceae bacterium | reverse complement strand
TTTTCCGGTGCCATCTGGTAGGTGGATTTGTCGCCGCCGCCGAGATTCGCGGCGGAGCCGACGGCGTCGCGGAACGGGCCATAGAAACAGGAGGCGTACTTGGCGGCGTAGGCGAGTATCAGCGTGTGGCGATGATCCGCCACTTCCAGGGCGGTGCGGATGGCGCCGATGCGGCCATCCATCATGTCCGAGGGCGCAACGACATCTGCGCCGGCTTCCGCATGCGACAGGGCTTGCCGGGTCAGCATCGCGACCGTTTCGTCGTTCATCACGTATCCGGCATCGTCGATGATGCCATCCTGGCCGTGCGTGGTGTAGGGATCCAGGGCGACGTCGGTAATTACGACAATGTCGGGATAGGCTTCCTTGATGGCCCTGACCGTGCGCTGAACGAGACCGTCGGGATTGGCGCACTCAGCGCCATCGAGACTCTTCCTGTCAGTGTCGATGACCGGAAACAGGGCGACAGCAGGTATGCCCAGGTCGACCGCCTCGCCGAGCGTATTGAGCAAGCGATCAACGCTTTGTCGCTCGATGCCGGGCATCGACTCGACCTGTTCCGAGCGATCGTCGCCATCGAGCACGAAAACGGGGTAAATTAGGTCGCTGGCGGACAGCCCGGTCTCGACCACCAGGCGGCGCAACGCGGCCGTACGGCGCGTACGCCGCATACGAATTCGGGGGAACTGGCCTGGGGCTTCTATACTCATAGCTAATCTGAACGATAAAGAGAATGCTTTATTTTCCCTGTATTTAGGCAGTGTTTCCACGCCTTAATCACAGATTTCCGCAGATTCGGTAATAAAAACGCAACGGGGCGGGTCAACTCGTATGAATAGCAGTGATGCCGGAGAAACCAGGCGTCGGAGATTCGACGAACTGGTGGGTGTATTCCACCAGGACATGTACCGCTACGCCGCGTGGCTCAGCCGGGACAGGACAGTCGCAGAGGATGTCGTTCAGGAATCACTGTTGCGGGCCTGGAAGTCGCTGGACTCGTTGCGGGACGATGCGGCAGCCAAGCACTGGTTATTGACGATTGTTCGACGGGAGAACGCCCGGTATTTCGAACGCCGCCGCCTCGAAACGGTGGATGTCGACAACCTGACGCCGTCGCAGGAAGCGTTGCTGGCGGATAAGCCGGACCACGAACTCGACGACATGCGCGAAGCGATTTACAGGCTTGACGACGATTATCGTGAACCGCTGGTGCTGCAGGTCCTGATGGGCTACAGCACGAACGAGATCGGCGAGCTGATGGGGCTGAAGCAAGGTGCGGTTTTGACGCGCCTGCATCGGGCCCGACTGAAGCTCAGGGATGAAATGGAAAATGAGATTGCCCCCGGGTAATCGGGATTTTGAAGCTGATGAACTGCGAAGACTACAGACAGACAATAGCGGCGAACCCGTCTTACGACGGCGGCGAAGCGCACTTGTCTGCCTGCGCCGAGTGCCTGGCGTACCGCGACGAGATGCGTTCACTCGATCGCAGGATCGGTCGCGCGCTCGAGATCAACGTGCCCGAACTTCGCATGCCTGAGTTGCCGGATATCGATACCACGGAGGTGGTTTCGCTGTCCGCCCGCCGCCGGTTCACCGCGCCGGTGTGGCTGGCCGCAGCTGCAACGATTGTACTGGCAGCCTTTGTCGGTGTCCGGATGATCGGCACCAATGTCACCTATCCGTCGCTTGCCGATGAGATCGTGGCTCACCTGGATCATGAGCCCAGCGCCCTTCGGGTAACCGATGAAGCTGTTTCCGACCGCCGATTGACGAAGGTCGTGCCTGGAACCGTGGCAAATATGAATCACGACGCCGGCCTGATCACGTATGCGCAGACCTGCGTGATCAATGGCAAGAAAATACCTCACCTGGTAATCCAGGGGGAGCACGGGCCGGTGACGATACTGTTGTTGCCGGATGAAGCGATCGACGATGCCGTTCAACTCGAGGGCGAAAGCATCAACGGCGTACTTCTGCCGGTCGGCGGCGGCAGTGTCGCAATCATCGGCGAGCGCGATGAGCAACTCGAGACGATTAAAGACAATGTAGTGAATTCAGTGACGTGGAGCACCTGACGCACCGCGTAACTGGCAAACCTTGCCCGGCCTTGGGCAATCAATCAGGAGAGAGAATCATGTCAGAAAAGAAAGTCGTAAAACCCGTTGCATTGGCTGTAGGTGCCGCCCTGGCCAGCTCGTTCGCACTCGGCGGCGTAGCTAACGCAGATACCGTCGACAATCCGTTTGCGATGTCGGCACTGAGCGCCGGCTACATGCTCGGGGCCGGTGAAGGTTCGTGTGGCGGTGACAAGGAAGGCAAGGACAAGGAAGGCGAAGGCTCCTGTGGCGAGGGTTCCTGCGGCGGTGACAAGGAAAAGGAAGGTGAAGGCGCTTGTGGCGGTGACAAGGAAGGCGAAGGTTCCTGCGGCGGTGACAAGGAAGGCGAAGGTTCCTGCGGCGGCGACAAGAAAGACGGCGAAGGTTCCTGCGGCGGCGACAAGAAAGAGTAAGTTACCCGGGAAGGAAAACAGGCCCGCGCATTTGCGCGGGCCTTTTTTATTGGCACGAGCGCTTCCCCTGGCCCTCCCCACCGAGGGTACGGCCGCCGGGTTGTTCGCCCTGCCGATGATCGGGTCATTTCTCTCCCTCGTGCCGAGGCTTCGGCCGGCGGGATATTCCTCTCGGTCATGGCTCGCTGCGCTGCGCGTTACTTCCCTCGAGGAACACCCCGGCCAGCCTCGCCGCGGCTCAACGGGGCATCGATCAAAGGTAGGAGCGGTTCTCGAACCGCGATCAGGCTCTCCAGTCGGCTGACTCGATTCGATTGG
This sequence comes from Woeseiaceae bacterium, assembly GCA_041562415.1. Lineage (GTDB taxonomy): Bacteria > Pseudomonadota > Gammaproteobacteria > Steroidobacterales > Woeseiaceae > UBA1847. Next base: position 4,227 of record JBFEXY010000124.1, on the reverse strand, counting down.
GCGCCGGATGATCGGGTCATTTCTCTCCCTCGTGCCGAGGTTTCGGCCGGCGGGATATTCCTCTCGGTCATGGCTCGCTGCGCTGCGCTTTACTTCCCTCGAGGAACACCCCTGCCAGCCCGGCACAGGCCGAGTATGGCGCGCGTCGCCGCCGACGATAATGGCTCATTGGTGGGAGAAAATGCGGGTGCGGCGCGGACCGTGCCCTGCTAGATTTCGCCAATGACGAAAAAGATTACCCGCTGCAAATGGGCCGAGGGCGTGAGCCTCGATTACATCGAGTACCACGACAAGGAATGGGGCGTGCCCGTCTACGACGACCGGGTGCAGTTTGAATTCCTGATGCTCGAGGGCGCCCAGGCGGGTCTGAGCTGGTCGACGATCCTCAACAAGCGTGAGGGGTACCGCAAGGCCTTTGCTGATTTCGATGTAGAAAAGGTTGCGCGTTTTACGAAGCAGCGCGTCGAAAGATTGCTCGCTGATCCGGCTATCGTGAGAAACCGGCTCAAGGTCGAGTCTGCTGTGTCCAACGCGAGGGCATTCATCAACGTGCAGGAGGAGTTCGGAAGTTTCAGCAAATATATCTGGGGCTTCGTCGACGGCACGCCTGTCCAGAACAAGTTCAGAAAAGACAGCGACGTTCCGGCGACGTCTCCGGAATCGGACGCGCTGAGCAAGGACCTGAAAAAACGCGGTTTCAAGTTTGTGGGCAGCACGATCATTTACGCGCACATGCAGGCCACCGGTCTCGTCAACGATCACGTCGTCGGCTGCTTTCGTTACCAGCCATGCGCGAAGCTCGCCAAGAAAAAGTTCCGCTAAACAACGAGCTGCACCCGCCAGCTTGCATTCGGCACGACGGCAGCCGATCATTTCCAGTCCTGTAAACAATACTTATAAAGAGGCACCGAGCATGTCGGAGGAAATCAACGGAAAGCCGCCTGTATCGTTCTGGATCGTTGCGGGAGTTGCCCTGGCGTGGAATCTGATCGGACTGTTCATGTATTACTCGGGTGTGTCGGCGACGCCCGAGCAGCTGAAAGCCGTCTACTCGCCGGAACAATTCGCAGCAATAGAGGCAACGCCGGTCTGGGTAACGTCCGCGTTCGCGACAGCGACGACCCTCGGGGTGGTCGCGAGCATCGTCCTGTTACTGCGAAAGGCGCTGGCTTTCCTGCTCTTCGTGGCGTCGTTCTTCGCGCTGTTGATCCAGGACCTGTATCTGTTCCTTTTGTCGGATTCTCTCGCCGTGTTCGGACCATCGCTGCTCGTTATACAGGGATCGGTGTTCGTGGGCGGCGTTATCTGGATCTGGTACGCCAGTCTCGCCCGGAAAAAGGGCTGGATCGCTTGAGGCGCCGTGCCTCAGTTGCCGATCGTAATGAGCGTGAGCCCCACCAGACCTTGCGGCGTATTGTGGGATATGCCACCGAGGTAGATCGTGTCGGATGTGAGGTTCGACCAGTTGACCGTGATCGACTCTGTGGAACCGGAATTGACGAACGGCGGCCCGCTTGCCGTCATGTTGCCCTGATCGTCGACAATCCCGAAGGCCCAGGCGAGCATGGTGTAGTTGGTACCCTGTTGGGTGTTGGACGGGTCGGTTTCATATCCGTGCACGAGAGCGCCATAGCAGCCGGCCGGCGGCCTGAATACATTCACCTGTTCTTCTGATGTCGGCCCGCCGCTTTCCGTTATCCGCGTGCCGCGGAAGTCCAGCGGGTTGCACGAGCCTGGCTGATAGTAGAGATACAGATCGAGATCGTCGTCGCCTTCAGTCAGGCGGTCAAACAACGAAAACCTGAGGTAAAGCTGCTCGGCCGGGACTTCCACGAGATGCGCGGTGACACCGTTGCCGGATCGGAACGTAAACGTCTTGGTGGGGTCGTTGTCGACGAAACCCGTGATGATGAGCGGCAGCCGCAGCCCGTGGACGCCAGGCGCGTAGCTGCCCGTATACCCGAATTCAACAGGGAAGCTGGCGGAACCGGTGCCACCAAAGCTCGTTATTTCCGCAGGCGCTGTGAGCGATACCGGTTTCACGGCGATGGTGCTGTACACCTCGTGGTCGTTACTTGTCCACGTCAGTGAGCCGAAACGCCACAGGTCCAGGGGCCCCGATTCGTAGACGAAAGTGACGTCGAAGGTCGCAGTCTGGCCCGGACCAAGTGAGATATTCGATGGCACGACGGAGACCTGGATTCCGGGCGGTGCGGTGACGGAAGCGACGAAGGTCTGGGATTCGTCGCTGACATTGGTAACGCGGCGGCGGATCGTCTGTTCGTTGGCAAGCCGGGCCAGTCCGATCGATGGCTGGTTCAGGTCTTCCGGCGCGAACGAAACGCCGGCACCCTCGAGTTCGTCACAGCGGGACTCCGGAACCGCCGGCGACTCGGTGCCGCAAGCAAACGCATCGAACTCGTCGTCGCTCACGTCATACACGAGGCCCGGATTCAAGGCATCGTTGGGCACGATGTGTCCCGCGCCGTAGTCGAATGGATTGGCGACACTCTCGCCGTCCGACTGCACCAGGTCCTGGCGCGCGCTCGTCATCAGCGCGGACTTGATCGACGACGGCCCCCACTCGGGCCGCGCCTGCATGAGCAGGGCCGCGACGCCCGCGACATGCGGCGTCGACATGGAGGTGCCGCTGAGGTAGGCAAACGTTTCGTCCGGCATGGAGTTGGCGGTTTCAGGCGTGAAGCCCGCGAGAATATTGACTCCCGGTGCTGTGACGTCGGGCTTGACGATGTCACGAACGGGACCAGGTCCGCGCGCCGAGAATGTTGCCATGACGTTGCCGGTTTCGGGCTCGGTCAGAAGCAGGCTCTTTTCGAGCACCGCGGTGACGTCATTTCCGGCTTCAATTTCGGCGACGATCAGGTTGCCGTCCGCCTGGCCGATCATTACTGCCGGAATGTCGACGATTGCCGAATTGCCGTTCATCACGATCGGGTCGCCCGCGATGCTGTAGACGACCGCGGCAACCGCGCCCGCATCGCCGGCATTCTGAATTTTGACGTCGAAGTTACAGCCGCCTCGCTCGATGAAAGCGATGTTGCCGCTAATCTCGGTGTCATTGATAAGCGGCTCACAGGCATCGGCCGTGGTGCCGGTCCCGCTGGCATCATCGCCGTCATCCACCAGTATCAGCGGCGCCTCGATCGGGTCGCTGTCACTCAGGGGCGGCGTGAAATTGGCTTCCTTGACGGCGTATTTTCCGGCGATCGACGGCGGCTCGTTGATCTGCATCGCCTCGACGGATGTTTCCCCATCGCGCGTTGATGCGCCGACCGTTATCGCCCAGGGTCCCCCGGCCGGCGAGCCTATCGTGCCGAGGTTCGGTCCTTCGTTGCCTGCCGCAACGACCGCGAGTACGCCGGCCTTGGTCGCGTTCATCAGTGCGATGTCGTCCGGGGCCGTGATCTGCAGCATCGAAGTGCCGACCGAGTAGTTGATGATGTCGACGCCGTCTGCAACGGCGGCGTCGATAGCGTTTGCCAGGTCCGACGTATTGCAGCTCGCGCGCGTGTCGCCGGGCCGCAGCCAGCACGCCTTGTAGACCGCGACACGTGCGCGCGGCGCGATACCCTCGATGCTGCCGATCAGGGTACCGAAAATAGAGGACTGCACCCGGTTGCCTGCAGCCGTTGTCGCCGTATGCGTGCCGTGGCCGTCGACGTCCCGCGCTGACCGAATCTCTCCCGAATCGATCGGCCCTGAGTTTTCCGCGCCGGCGATGAAGTAGCGAGCGCCAATGAGCTTATTGTTGCAGTGGGTTTCCTCGAAACTCTCGCCGGTTTCGCAAATACCGTTCCAGTTTTCCGGCGGATCGAAGGTGATCTCGTCCTCGCGCTTGTCGTAACGGCGGCACAGCCAGAGCCCCAGGAACGACACCTCGGCCCAGGTGCTGCGGCACAAGCTCGGCCGGTCGGCTTCCTGGGTGTCGGATAGCGCGGGGTGCTCCGGGTAGATTCCACTGTCGATGAAGGCGATAACGATTCCGTCCCCGTCCAGCCCTTCGGGTCCGCGCAACCCGACGTCGGCCTCAAACAGGCCGAGGAAGCTCGGGCTGAAATTGGTTGCCAGCGGCCGGATCTCGTCTTCCCAGACATGCAGGACCTCAGGCATGTTCTCGAGCCTGTGCGCCTGCGTGGCGGTCATCTGGGCCGCAAACCCGTTGAAGCCGTAGCGGTAGCTGTAGATCTTCTTCGCGTCGGGCGCAGC